>NZ_JABXEP010000011.1:0-87655 GCF_013372605.1 Myxococcus sp. AM009 | reverse complement strand
TGGCTCGCGAAGATGGCGAGGGCAAGCGGTTGGTGGCCTACGTCACGGCCCGAGACGCTGCCTCGCTGGACGCGGGTGCACTGCGAGGCCACATGAAGCAGCGGCTGCCGGAGTACATGGTGCCGTCGGTGTATGTGGTGTTGGAGGCGCTGCCGCTGACGCCCAACGGCAAGGTGGATCGCAAGGCCCTGCCGGCGCCGGACACGGAGGGCACGGCGCGCGAGACGTACGTGGCGCCTCGAACGGCGACCGAGAAGACGTTGGCCGCAATCTTCGTCGACGTCCTGAAGGTCGAGCGGGTCGGGCTCGACGGAGACTTCTTCGAACTGGGCGGCCACTCATTGCTGGCCACGCAGTTGGTGTCTCGCGTGCGGGAAGAACTCCAAGTGGAGCTCCCCCTTCGAGACATCTTCGAGTGCCCCACGGTGGAGAAGCTGGCCCAGCGCCTGGACCGCACTTCGAAAACGGAGGGTGGCGCACAGCCACCGCCGTTGGTACGGGTTCCTCGCGACAGGGCGCTGCCTTTGTCGTTCGCCCAGCAGCGCCTGTGGTTCCTCTCGCAACTGGAGCCAGGGAGCATCGTCTACAACGTCCCTGCGTCGGTGCGCTTGTCGGGCGCCTTGAACGTTCCCGCGCTGGAGCAGAGCTTCGACGCACTGGTCCGCCGTCACGAGTCGCTGCGCACCACGTTCCGGACCGAGGGCGGTTCGCCGGTACAAGTCATCGACAAGCAGGGCAGCGCTCGGCTTGACATCGTGGAGCTGCGCTCGTTGCCAGTGGCGCGGCGGGAAGAGGAGGCGCAGTGGATCGCGCAAGAGGCGTCTCAGCGCCCGTTCGACCTGGAACGCGGTCCGCTGCTCCGGATCGCCTTGCTCGCGCTGTCGGAGCAGGACCATGTGTTGGTGCTGGTGATGCACCACATCGTCTCGGACGGTTGGTCCATGGGGCTCCTGGTTCGCGAGCTGTCCGAGCTGTATGCGGCCTTCTCCCAGGGGCAGCCGTCGCGCCTGCCAGAGCTGCCGCTTCAGTACGCGGACTACGCGGTGTGGCAGCGCGAGTGGCTCCAGGGAGACGTCCTGGAGGCGCAGCTTGGCTACTGGAAGCAACATCTGGACGGCGCGCCCCGGTTGTTGGAGCTGCCCACGGACAGGCCGCGTCCGGCGGTTCAGTCCCTGGAAGGGGCGTACGTGCCCTTCTCATTGGGCCGTGCGCTGTCCGACGCGGTGCATGCACTCGCCCGCCGTGAAGGCGTCACGCCGTTCATGGTGCTGCTGGCTGCGTTCCAGGCCGTGCTGGCGCGCTACTCGGGGCAGGACGACGTGAGTGTCGGCTCGCCCATCGCCGGACGCACTCGCGCGGAGACGGAGGGGCTCATCGGCTTCTTCGTGAACACGCTGGTGCTCAGGACCCGGCTGGATGGCAGCCCATCCTTCCGCGAGCTGCTGGCTCGGGTCCGGGAGGTCACGCTGGGCGCCTATGCGCACCAGGACGTGCCTTTCGAGAAGCTCGTCGAGGCGCTGCGTCCGGAGCGCAGCCTCAGTCATTCGCCGCTGTTCCAGGTCATGCTCACCTTCGACAGCACGCCAGACGCTGGGGGAGACGCGCAGACCGGCACGGGGATGAAGCACGTCGCCGTGGAGCACCGGGTGTCGCGGTTCGACCTCTCGCTCGGCTTCGTGGAGGGCAAGGACGGCTTCTCCGGTGGCCTGGAGTTCAGCACCGTCCTGTTCGAGCCCGAGACGGCAGCGCGACTGCTGGTCCACCTGAAGACGCTGCTGGAAGGTGCCCTGGCGGCGCCGGACCGGTCCGTGTTCGCGCTGCCCATGCTGAGCGCGGCCGAAGCGCGGCGGTTGCTGGTGGAGTGGAGTGACCCCGGCTCCGGCGAAGTCGCGGAGACGAGCATCCACGCCCTGGTCGAACGGCAGGCGGCGGCCACGCCCGACGCCGTGGCCGTGGTGGCCGGTGACGAAGTGCTGACGTACCGCGAGCTCATGCGTCGGTCGGACCGGCTGGCACGGAAGCTCCGCGCGCTGGGCGTCGGGCCAGAGGTTCGCGTGGGCCTCTGCGCGGAGCGCAACGCGGACCTCCTGGTCGTGGTGCTCGGCATCCTCAAGTCAGGAGGCGCATACGTCCCGTTGGACCCTGCCTACCCGAGCCAACGGCTGGCCTTCATGATCGAGGACTCCCAGCCTCGCGTCCTGGTGGGCCAGCGCGCGCTGCTCGACGCGCTGCCTCACGGAGACGTGGTCCGGTTGGCGCTCGACGATGTGAACGAGTTCGTGGCGGAGGCCGAGGCGGCGCCTGTGTCCATGGCCAGTCCTGACCAGCTGGCCTACGTGCTGTTCACGTCAGGAAGCACGGGACGGCCGAAGGGCGTGGCCCTGGCGCATCGCGGCGCAGTGGCCTTCCTGCGCTGGACGACGCGGGTCTTTTCGTCGGACGAACTGGCGGGAGTCCTCGCCTCCACGTCGCTCAACTTCGACCTGTCCGTGTTCGAGCTGTTCGCGCCGCTCCTCCGTGGCGGGGCCGTGGTCCTCGCTCGCAATGCCTTGGAGCTGCCATCGCTCCCCGGGGCCCGGCGGGTCACGCTCCTCAACACGGTGCCCTCCGCGATGGCGGAGTTGGTGCGCGCCCAGGCCGTTCCGGACTCGGTGCGCACGGTGAACCTGGCGGGAGAACCGCTGGCCCAGTCCCTGGTGGAAGCCATCCACCAGTCCGCACCCGGTGTGCAGCGCGTGCTCAACCTCTACGGCCCCACCGAGGACACGACGTACTCGACCTGGACCGTGGCCCACCGCGGCGCCACGCGGGAGCCCACCGTGGGGCGGCCGATCGAGGGGACTCGCGTGTATGTGCTGGATGCGCTCGGCCAGCCCGTGCCTCAGGGCGTGGCGGGCGAGCTGTACCTGGGCGGGGCCGGGCTCGCCCGAGGATATGTCGACCGGCCCGAGTTGACCGCCGAGCGCTTCGTCCCCGACGCGTTCAGTCCGCGGCCCGGCGCGCGGCTGTACCGCACTGGAGACCGCGTGCGGTGGTTGCCGGAGGGCACGCTGCAGTACCTGGGCCGAATCGACCAGCAGGTGAAGGTGCGTGGCTTCCGCATCGAGCTGGGCGAAATCGAGGCGGCGCTGCGAAGGCATCCGGACGTGCGCGAGGCCGTGGTGCTCGTGCGCGAGGACGGGCGCGAAGGGCGTCGCCTGGTGGCATACATCGTGCCCCAGCCGGACACGGTGGCCGATGTCACGGCGCTCCGGCGTTTCGTGAAGGAAGGGCTGCCGGATTTCATGGTGCCCTCGGTGGTGAGGGTGCTGGCCGCGCTGCCGCTGACGCCCAACGGCAAGGTGGACCGCAAGGCGCTCCCGGCGCCGGACGCCCTCCGTCCGGAGTCGACGCGGGCGTATGCGGCGCCTCGGGATGCGTTCGAGCTCGTGCTCGCGCGCATCTGGGAGGAGCTGCTGGGCACCGGCCCCATCGGCATCCACTCCGACTTCTTCGAACTGGGAGGCCACTCGCTCCTGGCCATGCGGCTGGTGTCGCTCATCCGTGAGCGCCTCGGGCGGAGTCTGCCCGTGGTTTCACTGTTCCAGGCGGGGACGCTGGCGGAGCTGGCTTCCCGGCTCCGACAGGCGCCCGGGCACGTGTCCCCGCTGGTGCCCATCCAGAGTGGCGGTTCGCGGCGGCCCGTCTTCTGCGTCCACCCTGTCAGCGGCAACGTCCTGCCGTACCTGGAGCTGGCGCGGTGCCTGGGGCCGGACCAACCGTTCTACGCGTTCCAGGCCCCGGGCCTCGAAGGCGAGCGGGCTCCGCTGGGGACCGTGGAGGCGATGGCCGCCACGTATGTCGAGGCCATGCGCGGCGTCCAGGCCAGCGGGCCATACCGGCTGGCGGGGTGGTCCCTGGGAGGTGTGGTGGCCTTCGAGATGGCGCGGCAGTTGGAGCAGCAGGGAGAGCAGGTGGAGCAGCTGACGCTCATCGACGCCTACGCCTTCGACCAGCGGCCAGTGGCGCCCGTGGGCGCGGAGTGGATTGCCGCCCGCTTCGTGGAGTTCACGGGCCAGCTCCTGGGTCTGCCCGTCTCGGAGTTGATGGCGGATGCGCAGCCCGCGGACGAGGCCTTGCTGCTGGGCCGCCTGTTGGAGCTGGGGCGGCGCACCGGCGTGCTCCCTCCGGGCGTTGGAGCCGAACAGCTCCATGTGTTGTACCGGGTCTACGAGCGCAACCTCCGCGCCCTCTGGGACTACCAGCCGGGACGCTACGGTGGCCGCGTCACGCTGCTGCGCGCGAGCGAGACGCATGTACCCACGGGCACGGATGGCGGCTGGGGCGCGCTGGCGGCAGGAGGGGTGGAGGTGCACGAACTCTCCGGCGACCACCACTCCATCCTCCGGGCGCCCGCGGTTGACGTGCTCGCGGAGATGATGACGCTGAAGTCGTCCCCGTAGACGTTCACCTGTCGCAGGTGATGAGGCGGACACGCTCATCACCTGCGCTGGGAGTCACTCCCTGTCTGGCGGAACGGGCAGCACCCAGATCTCCCGCCCATGCACCGCATCCTGGGCGGTGAAGTAGATGAAGTCGCCCGCGCGGAGCAGGTCCTGTGGATAGGAAGAGGCGGGCCCGGGGAGGATGTCCTGGAGCAGCCGGGTGCCCCCAGGTTGTCCGTTGCTCACCCATGGCTCGTGGCCGTGGGCCGTGTCGTAGGCGTAGAGGACGACTCGGCCGTCATTCGTGGGAACGGGCGTGGGCACTCGCAGGTCCGGGGAGACGATGAGCGGTTGGTACAGCAGCTTGGTGCCATTCCGGGTGCCATCCGTCCTCCACAGCTGGACATCGGCCGGGGTGGGACTCCCGACGTCGTAGAAGAGCGTGAAGTAGAGCTTTCGATCGGTCGCCGTGAACGAGGACACGAAGATGAAGAACTCGCGCGGTATGTTCGCGTACGGGTTGGGGATGGTCGCGACACGGTTCGAGCGCGGGTGGCAGCTCGGGTCTGGATCCAGCTTGCGGAGCTCGGTCACCGTGTAGCCAGGGGTGAACGCCGCGAAATAGAGGCGCTTCTTGAAGACGGTGATGGGCTGTGCTTCCGAGCCCTCGGGGCCAGGCCGGGTGTCCTCGACGAGCTCGGTCCCCCGGGCCGTGCCGTCACTGCGCCACAGTTCGCGTCCGTGCTCGCCGTCGTCGGCGGAGAAGTAGAGGACGCCCGCCGCGGCAGTCAGATGCCGCGGAAACGACGACTCCGTGCCCGGGAGGATGTCCTTCACCAGGTGGGTCCCCGCGGACGTGCCGTCGCTGACCCATAGCTCCGTGCCCGTCTCCGTCCTGCCCAGGCTCATGAAGAGGCGGTTGCCCACGCTCGCCAGGTCCAGGGGACCGTTCAAGTCGCCCTCCGGCCCCAGGTCCTTCACGCGCACCGTGCCCGCGGAGGTGCCGTTGCTGCGCCAGAGCTCCAGGTTGCCAGAGGCGATGATGTCCGGGCGGACCATGCGGAAGAAGAAGAGGGTGTCGCCCACCGCGATGAAGTCCCCCAGGAGCGTGTGGCCGGAGTCCGGGCGGAGGTTCTTGATCAGACGCGTGCCAGCGGTCGTGCCATCGCTCACCCACAGCTCGGCGCCATGCGCTTCGCTGAATCCACCCGTAAAGAAGAGCTTTTTGCCCACCACCGTCAGCCGGCCGGGCACGTCCACCAGGTGCTTCACCGGCACGGTGCTCGCGGTCGTTCCTTCGCTGCGCCACAGGGCGCCCTGGCCTGCCTCCAAGTCAAAAGCGGCGAAGAAGAGCCGCCCCCGGAAGGACGTCAGGTCCGTGGGTGCGGTGCCGCCGAATGGGCCAGGCACCGGGTCCTCGGGCGGCGGGTAGATGTCCTTCAGGAGAGACGCCGGGCCGAGCGCGGGAGGCCGGTCTGCCCCTTGAACCGCGACAGGCTCGGGAGCGTCATTGTCCGAGAGCGCTTCCTCCGTGAAGGCTTCCCCGCATCCCATTGCCAATACACAGACTCCAGCCCACCAGCGCCATGCACGCATGAATGTTCCCCCCGCCTTCGAGTGGCCGGCCCCTCGCCATGATGGATAGGCGTGGCGAAGCGGCGCAGCCAGGGGGTGTCCTCGATTACGCGCGGCTCCTGTTCAGCAAAGGCTGTCCTCGACTGGGACAAGGTCCGCGACCTCATGGGTGGGGGTGGAGCCCTCCGGCTGGGAGATCGTGTGACACCTGCCTGTTTCGTGTCCCAAGAAAAAGTTGAAAACATTGAAAAACAGGACACACTCCTGGTACTCCGGGAGCACCTCACCGCGGTATCGGAAAGGTGCACTGCATGCAGCGATATATCGGAGCAGCCCCACGGCGTTTCCTGTCCCTCTCACTCGTGTCCGTCATGGCGCTGAGCCAGGGGTGCCAGCCCACGGATGAAGACGTGCCTGTCGAGGAGTCCGCGACCGGCGAAGTCGCACAGCCCGTCGCGGTTCCGGGCTTCGCGGAGATGCACCACCACATGTTCGCCGAGGAGGCGTTCAGCGGTGGTTGGTTCCACGGCAAGCACAACGGCTCCCTGGTGAGCTGTGACGGTGGCTTCCCGGAGAGCGACCATGCGCGCGTCCGCATGGACCTGGGCTCCATGCTCAACGTGTGTCCCAACGCGGGCGGCGTGGACCTGGGCGGCGTGCCGGTGCTGTCAGAGATGTTCGGCGTGGGCGGCGCGGTGGCGTCGGAGATCATCGGGCAGGTCGAAGGGACGGAGGGCGACACGGGCCTCCACCTGGGCCGGATGAGCGTGCCCACGCAGTGGCCGCGCTGGGACACCATCGCGCATCAGCAGGCCTGGGAGGGCTGGCTGCGGCAGGCGCACCTGGGGGGCATGTCCCTGGTCACCATCTCCCTGGTGAGCAACGAGTTCCTCTGCAAGGCGCTGCCGTACCAGAACATCAAGCGCCCTTGCGACGAGATGGTGGACGTGGACGTGCAGCTGCAGATGGCGCGTGACTTCGACGCCCGCACGTCGTGGGCGGAGATCGCGCTGTCGCCAGCGCACGCGCGGCAGATCATCGCCTCCGGCAAGCTGGCCATGGTGCTCTCCATCGAGTCGAGCAAGCTGTTCGGCACCAAGAACTGGCAGACCGAGCTCAACCGCGTCTACTCGCTGGGCGTGCGCTCCATCCAGCCGGTGCACCAGCTGGACAACCGCTTCGGCGGCGCGGCGCCCCACAACGCCATCTTCCAGGTCGCGCAGTTCCTGGAGAACTGTCACATCGACACCGACTGCGGCCTCACGGGCAACGGCTTCACGCTGGGCTTCAACGTGGACGCCAACTGCAAGAACACCAAGGGCCTGACGACCGAGGGCCGGGCGCTGGTCGCGGAGATGATGAACAAGGGCATGCTCGTCGACGTGGCGCACATGTCCGAGCGCTCCGTGAACGACACGTACGCCATTGCCCAGGGCCGCAACTACTACCCCATGTACATCTCCCACGGCCACTTCCGTGAGGTGATGCACCCGGGGCTCGCGGCCAACGAGAAGACGACGCCCGCGTCCATCATCCGCTACCTGCGCCAGACGGGCGGCATGTTCGGCCTGCGCACCGCGCACGACGAGACGCGCGACTACACCCGCACGCCGGTGGCCAACAACTGCCAGGGCTCCACGCGCTCGCTGGCGCAGGCCTACGAGTTCGGCCGCCTGGGCCTCAAGGTGAACATGGGCTTCGGCGCGGACCTCAACGGCTTCATCCAGCAGACCCGCCCGCGCTTCGGGCCCCATGGCGCCTGCTCGGCCGGCTTCGCCGCGGAGGCGGCGGCCCAGGCCCAGCAGCAGCTCACCGCCGGCCCGCCGCCGCTGGGCACGGACTTCGACAACTACGGCCTGGCCCACGTGGGCCTGCTGCCGGACGTGGTGCGTGACTTGAAGCAGCTCGGCGTCAACACCACGGGCCTGGAGGGCTCGTCCGAGACCTTCATCCGCATGTGGGAGCGCGCCACCGGCACGCGCACCGGCATGGCGGACAGCGCGACGAACATCGACACCAGCGGCGTGGCGGCCTACGTGCCGAAGGAGACCCGCGCGTCCTGGTACCCCACCACCTCCACCTGCACCAACGACAGCCACTGCGCCAGCACCCAGTACTGCGGCTGGGGGCTCAACGCCGGCAAGTGCCAGAACAAGAAGGCCCGGGGCGCCATCTGCGGCAGCGCCCGCGAGTGCCTGTCCAACAACTGCCGTTGGACCATGACCTGCGGCTGAGGTCGCTTCCTGGCATGTGCGCGAGGTAGCTCAGCGCACATGCCAGGGGTCCCCGCGGTGGTTCGGCCACCGCGGGGCGCCTTCATTCGTTGCCCGACTGGGGGTACCGTGGTATCGAAAATGAGAGTCAATATCGATACCTGGAGCCTTCGTGACGACGACGACTGAGCGTGTCTATCGGCGGGGACCGTTCCCCGTGAAGTTCCGCCTCTTGGAGGTGAAGCGGGTGACGCGGGTGACGCCGCAGATGGTCCGCATCACCCTGGCGGGCGAGGACCTGGAGGGCTTCTACAGCCCCGGCGCGGACGACCACGTGAAGCTGCTGTTCCCGGAGGAGGGCAAGCGCAGGCCTGTCGTCCCCACGGTGACGCCCACGGGGCTGGTGTTGAAGGATGGCGAGCGCAAGCCGGACGCGCGTGACTACACGCCGCGCCGGTACGACGCCGCCGCGGGCGAGCTGGACATCGACTTCGTGGTGCACGGCACGGGGCCCGCGACGACGTGGGCGAGCAAGGCGCAGGTGGGAGATTTGCTGGCCGTGGGTGGGCCGCGCGGCTCCACCTTCGTCGCGCAGGACTTCGACTGGTACCTGCTCGCGGGCGACCAGTCCGCGCTGCCCGCTATTGGCCGCATCCTGGAGGAGCTGCCGGAGGGGACGCGCGCCATCGTGTTCTGCGAGGTGCCGGACGCGTCCGAGGAGCAGCGGTTCACCACCCGCGCCAACGCGACGGTGACGTGGCTGCACCGCGACGGCGTGGAGGCGGGGCACTCGGACGTGCTGCAGCAGGCCATCCGCGGGCTGGAGTTCCCCGCGGGGGACTACTTCGCCTGGGTGGCGGGTGAGGCGCACACCGTGCGCCCCATCAAGGACCACCTCATCAACGAGCGTGGCGCCAACAAGAGCTGGGTCCGGGTGACGGGCTACTGGAAGCGCGGCACCTCGGACCACCACGACGCGAAGGGCTAGGCCGCCGCTGGCTTCGCGAGGGAGCGGAGGACCTCGCCCGTCATCTCGATGGCGTAGTCAATCTGCTCCTCCGTGTGCGCCGTGCTGAGGAAGGTGACGTCGCGGCGCAGCAGGATGCCCCGGCGGGCCATGCCCGCCTGGAAGGGCTGCATCTGCTTCGCGTGCTCCGCCGGGTCCTTGGCGAACAGGAAGAAGGGGATGGCGTCGTAGCCAATCACGCGCAGCGACGCGCCCGCGGCCTCCGCCTGGGCGTTGACGCCCTCGCGCAGCTTGCGGCCCAGGCGGGCCAGGTGCTGGACGTAGGCGCCATCCTTGTAGCCCTTCAGCACCGCCTCGCACACGTACAGCGACAGCAGCTCACCGCCGAAGGTGGTGGACACCTGGAGCTCGCTCAGGCGGCTCAGGTGCTTCGCCGGACCGGCGATGGCCGACAGCGGCATGCCCCCAGCGATGCTCTTGGACAGGGTGACGAAGTCCGCGCGGACGTCGAAGAACGCCTGGGCGCCGCCCACGGCGAGCCGGAAGCCGGTGACGACCTCGTCCAGGGCGAACAGGACGTTGTTCGCGGTGCAGGTGGCGCGCACCTGCTGCAGGAAGGCCGACGTGAGGGGCCGGTTGTAGGGCACCGACAGCAGCACCAGGGCGAGCTCGCTGGCGTTCTTCTCGATGGCGGCCAGCAGGGCCGGCTCGTCCGGGGGCGTGAAGAGCGGCATCCGGAGGGTCAGCGCGGCCAGCGCGGCCGGGACGCCCGGCGTGTCGAACATGAAGTGGTCGTGCCAGCCGTTGTAGCCGACGGTGATGATCTTCTGCTTGCCGGTGACGTGGCGCGCCAGGCGCACGGCGGCGGACGTGGCATCCGCGCCCGTCTTGAAGAAGCGCGCCATCTCCGCGCCGGGGATGAGGTCCACCAGCGTCTGGGCGGCGGAGACCTCCACGGGCGTGGGCAGCGAGTGGAGGACGCCTTCCTCCAGGTGCTCCCGGATGGCGTTCAGCACGGCCGGGTCATTGTGGCCCAGCATGTTGGCGCCCAGGCCGCCGATGAAGTCGATGTACTCCTGGCCGTCCACGTCCTCCACCAGCGCGCCCTGGCCCTTGGCCAGGAACACGGGGAAGGCGCCAGGCGCGAACATCTCCGGGCGCTTCATCATGGACTGCGTGACGCCGGGGACCAGCCGCCGCGCCTCGGCGAGGAGCTGGTTGGAGCGGTCGAGCTTCAGCTCGCCCTGGATGGGACGAGGCAGGGAAGGGTGCTTCTTGACGGGAGTGTCCATGGACGTTTCCTTCTATGGGGCGAGATGGAGACTGCGATTCACTGGGGCGGCGCTACGGCCAAAGGTCCAGAGGATGAAGAGCGAGACGGTGGTGACGCCCACGGCGAGCCAGCCGGCCAGCCCGAAGCCCATCAGCTCACCGTTCGGCGCGGTGACCAGCAGCAGGCCGCTGGCCCACGCCGCGAGCCCGGAGGCGCCGTCGCTGGCGGCCATGTTCATGGCCATGTAGCGCCCGCGCAGCGGCGGCGGCACCCGCGCGGAGATGAGCGCGATGGTCGGGATGGGGCGCGTGGACGTCAGCGACATGAAGAGGACGAAGGCGACCATCACCACCGGCAGCGGCGAGGCGGGGAGGTGCGTGAAGCCCAGGTGCGGCACCATGGTGCCCACCAGCAGCAGCCCGAGCACCCGGGCGGGGCCGAACCGGTCCACCCAGCGGCCCACCTGACGCGCCGCGAGCAGCGTGGCGGCGCCGCCGGCCAGGTACACCCAGGGCAGGTCGGTCTGCGCCAGCCCGAGGTTCCCGACCATGAACGCGCTCAGGTACGGAATCAGCAAGAAGCTGGAGAAGGCGACGCTGAACGTCAGCAGCCAGCCCAGCGCGAAGCCCGGCGTGAAGAGCGCCTTGACGGACGGCGCCTGACGGTCCGTGCCCGGGGTGACGTGTGCATCCAGCCGCGGAAGCACGACGAGCAGCCCGAACCAGAGGAGGGCCCCGAGGACGCCAATGGCCCAGAAGGGCGCGCGCCAGCCGAGCAGGTTGGCCAGGCCCAGGCTCAGCGGAACCCCCGCCACGGCGGACAACCCCAGCGATGACATCACCGCGCCAATGGCCCGCCCCCGGCGCTCACCGGGGATGGTGTCCGCGATGATGGACATGATGACCGCGCCCATGAGGCCCGCGCAGCCTCCCGCGATGCTCCGGGCCACCAGCAGCCACGCGTGGCTCTGCGCCGCGCCGCAGGCCAGCGTGGCTGTGATGAACCCCCCCAGGATGACCAGCAACGTGCTTCTGCGGCCAAACCTGTCGACCCACGCGAGCCCCAGCACGCCCATGGCGGCGGAGGCCAACGTGTAGGAGGACACCAACGTTCCGAACCGCGCGGCTGACAGGCTGAACAGCCGCATGAACTCCGGACCCAGCGGCAGGACAATCATGAAGTCCAGCAGGTGGGTGAACTGCACGCCCGCCAGCAGCAGGATGAGCAGCCGCTCCTGACGCGGTGAGAAGGTGGCTGTCACGAGAGGCTCCAGCGATTCAGGCCGCACGGGCTTCGTGCGCGCGAAGGGGAGGCATTGCTTCGGCGACCAGGAAGGCCAGTTGCAGGGCCTGGTCCGCGTTGAGCCGCGGGTCGCAGTGGGTGTGGTAGCGGCTGGAGAGGTCGTCTTCCGTCACGGGCTGGGGGCCGCCCAGGCACTCGGTGACGTTCTGCCCGGTCATCTCCAGGTGCAGGCCCCCCGGGTGGACGCCCTCCGCGGCGGCAGCGTCCATGAAGCCACACACCTCCGTGAGGATGCGGTCGAAGGAGCGCGTCTTGTAGCCATTGCCGGCCTTGTGGGTGTTGCCATGCATCGGGTCGATGGACCAGATGACGGGGCGTCCGTCCCGGCGGGTGGCGGCCATGAGCCGGGGCAGCCGCTGCGCGACCTGGTCCGCGCCAAACCGCCCGATGAGGGTGATGCGGCCCGGGATGCCCTGGGGATTGAGGACGTCCATCAGCCGGAGCACCTCGTCGGGCTCCATGGTGGGGCCGCACTTGATGCCAATGGGATTCTGGAGGCCGCGCATGAACTCCACGTGGCCGCCGTCGAGCTGGCGGGTGCGCTCGCCAATCCACAGCATGTGCGCGGACGTGTCGTACCAGCCGCTGCCGTCGGGCTCGGCGCGCGTCATGGCCTCCTCCACGTTGAGCAGCAGGGCTTCGTGGCTGGTGAAGAAGTCCGTGGCGCTGGCGCCGCCGCGAGGCTCCGGGCTGACGCCCAGCGCCCGCATGAACGACAGGGATTCGAGGATGCGGTCCGCCAGCAAGCGGTTGATGCCGCCCTGGGGCCAGCGCTGGGGCTCGGCGAGCTCCTCGTAGCCGCGCTGGGCGAAGGCGCGCAGCAGGTTCAGCGTGGCGGAGGACTGGTGATAGGCCATGAGCAGCCGGCGCGGGTCGGGCGTTCGCGCCTGGGCGTCGAACTCCATGCCGTTGATGATGTCTCCGCGGTAGCTGGGCAGGGTGACGCCAGCCAGCGTCTCCATGGGGCTGGAGCGCGGCTTGGCGAACTGCCCGGCGATGCGGCCTACCTTCACCACCGGGCGGTTGCCGGCGAAGGTCAGCACCATGGCCATCTGCAGCAGCAGCCGGTAGGTGTCCCGGATGTTGTCGGTGGTGAACTCCTTGAAGCTCTCCGCGCAGTCGCCGCCTTGCAGCAGGATGGCCTTGCCTTCGGCGACCATGGCGAGCCGGGAGGTGAGCCGGCGCGTCTCGTCCGCGAAGACGAGCGGAGGCAGCCGGGACAGCTCGGCCTCCGTCCGCGCCAGGGCCTGCGCGTCCGGATAGTCCTCCGGCATGTACTTGACGGGCTTGTGCCGCCAGGAGTCTGGCGTCCAGGTGGGGTTCGTCACGGGAGTGCCGTTTCAGTAGGAGGGCGGGTTGCGGGCACGGGCGGCAGCAGGTCGCGCGCGACGCAGTAGTCGAGGTATCGGTAGAGCAGCGCACGGTCCGTGGGCGGGCAGGTGATGCCCGTCCCCTCGAGCGCTTGATGGACCCGCTCACAGCGAATGGGGCCTAGCCCGAACGCGGGCACGTCCGTGCCCGAGCGCAGGTCGAAGAAGGCGAGCGTGGACTGGTTCTCCCTGGTGCCGGCGCGCTCGGCCACGCGGTCGCGCCACTCACCCACGGAGCAGTGCTCCACGGGGTAGCCGTAGTCACGGACCCAGGTGAACAGCTCCCGGAGCTTCACCTCGGGCGTGGGACAGAGGTTGAACACCGTGGGCGGGCGGGCGTCGCGCGCCATGCGGACGATGGCTCCCGCCACGTAGTCCACGGGTGTCCACACCTCCGCGACGTCGAGCTGGGGCAGCGCGCCCACGGGGATGCCGGCCAGCAGGATGCGCCACACCAAATCCTGCGGGTTGACGATGGCGCTGTCGGGCGCACCCACCACGCGGCCCAGCCGGTACACGGCCACGGGGAGGCCGCGCGCTCCGGCCTGTTCAACGAGCCGTTCGGCGATCCACTTGCTCTGCTGGTAGCCGTCGCGCAGGCCCGGGTGCGCGGGCACGAAGGCCTCCGGGACGTCGGGGCTGAGGTCCGTCTGCGGCGCCACCGCCAGGGTGGAGACATAGTGGAAGGGCTTGGCGCGGACCGCGGCGGCCAGGCGCAGCAGCTCGCGCGTGCCGCGCACATTCACGGCCTGGAGGCTGCCGTATTCACGCACCACGCTGACCACGGCGGCGTTGTGGATGACGGCGTCACACTCCGAGGCCAGCCCGTGGAAGCGCGCCTGGCTCAGGCCCAGCCAGGGCTGGGTGAGGTCCGAGGGCAGCGCCACCACGCGCTCCGTCAGGTGCTCGGGGGAGAGCTGCTGGGACGCCAGCGCGGCCTGGAGGCGCTCCAGGGCGTGGGCCTCGTCGCGAGCGCGGACCAGGCACACCACGCGCGCGTCCGTCTGGCGCAGGAGCTGGTGGAGCAGGTGCGCCCCGACGAAGCCGGTGGCGCCGGTGAGGACGACCTGACGCGGCCGCGGGGACTCGGCGGCCTCCAGCGTGAGCGGGGGGACGATGTCCTCGGACAGCACGGCGTCGGCGAGCATGCTTTCGGTGAGGCCCACGGCGTTGGAGGCGCTGTCGCTGCCTTGCTCCAGCGCCTGGGCCAGCCCGGCCGCCGTCGGGTAACGGAAGACGGTGGCGACGGGAATCTCGCGGCCCAGCTCGATGCTGAGCCGGTTGGCGACCTGAATGCTCTGGAGCGACTGGCCGCCCAGGTCGAAGAAGTCATCCTGCGCGGACGTCGTCGTCACGCCCAGCACCTCTTCCCAGACCTTCAACACCACGCGCTCCAGGGCCGTGGTGCCCGTCGTCGTGGCCGCGGCCTCCTCGGTGGGCAGCAGGCGGCGCAGCTCGGCGCGGTCCAGCTTGCCGGTGCTGGTGCGCGGCAGCCGCTCCGTGAACACGAAGGTGCCGGGCACCATGGGAGCGGGCAGTCCGTCCACCAGGTGCTGCCGCAGCTCCGCCACGGTGGGCGCGGGCTGCGTGGTGACGACGTGCGCGCACAGCCGGCGCGAGCCGCTGGGGAGCACCTGTCCGACGACGGCTGCCTCGCGCACGCCCGGGTGGCCGAGCAGCGCCGTCTCGACCTCGGACGGGTCGATGCGGTGGCCGCTGATCTTGAACTCGTCGTCGACGCGGCCCACGAAGACAAGCTGGCCGTCCTCGCGCAGCCGGGCCTTGTCGCCCGTGCGATAGGCGCGGGGGCTTCCCGGCAGGGCGTCGAGCGGGATGAAGCGCGTGGCGGTCAGCGCCTCGCGGCCCAGGTAGCCCCGAGCGAGCGCGCCGCCCAGCAGGTGGAGCTCTCCTTCCTCACCCGTGGGGACGATGCGGCCTTGCGCGTCGGCGATCACCGCGCGCACGCCGGGAAGGGGGCGGCCGATGGGCACGTCGTCTCCGGCGGACGTCACGTCGGGGTCGCCGCTGAGCGTGGCGACGGTGGCCACCACGGTGGCCTCGGTGGGGCCGTAGGTGTTGAGCAACCGGACCTGGGGACCGGCGGAGGCCCGCCAGCGCGCGACGCGCTCGGGCAGCGCGGCTTCTCCGCCGATGATGACGGTGCGCAGCGACGGAGGCAGCCGGGCCGCCCCCGTGGACACGCTGTAGGCCAGCTCGTGCCAGAAGGCCGTCGGCAGGTCCAGCAGGGTGATGCCATGCGTGGCGCAGGCCTCCATCAGCCGGGGCACCGACTGGAGCATCTCGTCCGTGCGCAGCACCAGCGTGGCGCCAGCGCACAGGGAGACGAAGAGCTCCTCCACGCTGGCATCGAAGTGCAGCGGCGCGAACTGCAGCACCCGGTCCTCGGACGTCACCTCGTAGCGGAACGTCGCGCCCGCCACGAAGTGGGCCAGGGCGTCGTGGTCGATCTGCACGCCGTTGGGTTGGCCGGTGGAGCCGGAGGTGTAGATGACGTAGGCCAGCGGCGCGTTCGGCTGGGGCGCGATGGCCGGCAGCTCCGGGCCGGCGCGCCGGTGCACCGCGAGCTGCCCGGGGGCCCGCGGAGGCATGCCGGCCGTGAGGTCCTTCACGGCGCTGCTCACCGTCAGGCGAGGCGCGGCGTCATCCAGGATGGCCTTCGTCCGGGACTCGGGACCGAAGGGGTCCACGGGGAGGTATCCCGCGCCGGAGATGAGGACCCCCAGCGTGGCCACGATGGCGTCGATGCTCCGGGGCAGAGAGACGGCCACCAGCGTGTCGGGCCGCGCGCCGTCGGCCCGCAGTTGCTCCGCGAGCGCCTGGGCGGACTGGAGCAGGGCCGCGTAGGTGAGGCGGTGCTCGCCATGCTCCACGGCGATGGCCTCCGGCCGCGCGCGCGCCTGCTCCTTGAAGAGCTCCAGCACGGGCCGTCGCGGAATCGGCAAGGGGCCGCCATCCACGACGGAGGGCCGCGCGGTGGCAGGCGCCGCGCGCACGGCCTGCTCGGGCGAGGCCACCAATGACTTCAACAACTGGAGGAAGCCGCGCTGGTGGGTGTCCAGGACGTCGGGGCTGTAGCAAGCGGGGTTCGCGTCGAAGTCCACGCGCAGCCCGCTGCCGTCGGAGCGGGCGTACATGCCGATGGACAGGTCCTCGACGGGGCCCGCGGAGAGGTTGTGGGCGAAGGCCGGCATGCCCGCGAAGCGCAGGGCGTAATCGAACGGCATGATGTTGACCACGGGGCCGAAGAGCCGCCGCTGGCCACCCACGCGCTTCAGGTCGCGGCGAAGCTGCTCGTAGCGGTAGCGCAGGTGCGGCCTCATGGCGCGCAGCTCCGCCGCCACGTCGCGGGCCATGGCGAGCAAGCCCGCGTCGGGTCGCACCGGGACGCGCAGCGGCACGATGTTCATGGCCATGCACGGCACGCGGATGGCGGCCGAGCCCAGGCGGGTCATCACCGGCAGCCCCAGCACGACCTCGTGCACACCGGTGTGCTGATGAAGCCAGGCCGCCGTCGCCGCGAGCACCAGGTCCGGCCACGTGAGCCCGGCCTGCTTCGCGGCGGCCTGCATCCGCTCCAGGTCCGCGGGCGACAGGTGCCGCGTCTGGCGCACGAACCGCGGCGACATGGGCGCGGGCTCGGCGAGCGTCACCGGCGTGGGGCCATGGGTGAAGCGGTCCACCCAGAAGGCGCGGTCCGCGGCGTGCTGCGCCCCGCCCTGGTAGGCGACGTCCTCGTCGATGACGGCACGGAGCGAGCCGAACCCGTTCGTGGCGGGCTTCCCCGTCACCCGGGCCGTGTAGAGGTCCGCCACGCGGCGGGCCACCAGCGAGAAGCCGAAGCCGTCCAGGGCGATGTGGTGCGCCCGCTGGAACCAGAATGAGCGGTCCGGCGCCGCCTTGAACAGCGCCTCCGCGAACAGCGGGCCCTGGCTCAGGTCCACCGTGCGCGTCAGGTCCTCGTGCATCCAGGCCTGCGCCGCGGCCCAGGGGTCGGGCGTGTGGCTGACGTCGGCGACGTGCAGCCGCCACGACGCGCGGGGCTGCACGAGCTGCACGGGGCCGGAGGCGCCGGGGACGAAGCGCGCGTGGAGCGCCTCCGCCTCGTCGATGGCCTGACGCAGGGCGGACTCGAAGTGCTCCACGACGAGCGGCCCGCGGATCTCGATGCACTCCCCCGCGTTGTAGACGGCGCTCGTGAGGTCGAACTGCTGGCCGACCCAGATTCCATGCTGGGCCGCGGACAGCGGCCAACCTGCTTCGTGTGTTTCGCCCATCGCCAGGGACTCCCGTGTGTTCATGCGTCAGAAGCGCGAGGTGACTCGCGCGCCGCGGAGCTACGCGGCGTTCCGGGAAGCAGGCGTGGTGCCCAGGGAGAGCAGCGTGAACCAGTCGGAGAGCGTCGGCCGTTCGGCCAGCTCCACGAAGGTGGTCTCCGCGCCAGCGGCCCGCCACTTCTCCACCAGCGTCATCAGCCGGATGGAGTCCATGCCGCGCTCGAGCAGGTTGTCGTCGTCACCCAGCGCCTCCGGCGACTCCTGGAGCAGCTCCGCCACGTCCGCGCGCACCTGCTCGCGGGTCAGCGTGCTGGACGTGGTGGTGGGCCCCAGCGCGTCGAGCACCGACTGCGTGGTGGTGGTGACGGCGCACAGCTGGGACGCGTAGCTCAGCGCGAGCTGGTGGTGCGCCAGGGAGAAGTCACCCAGCGCGTCGGCGATCAGGAAGGGCCGCACGTCGCTCATGAAGGCGTCGCTGGCCGTCTGCAGGCAGCCGATGTGCGCGTAGATGCCGGAGATGAGGAGCTGATCTCGGCCCCGCGTCTTCATCTGGTCCATCAGGTCCGTCTTGCGGAACGCGCTGTATCGCCACTTGGTGAGCTGGATGTCGCCTTCGGCGGGCGTCAGCGCGTCGATGATGCGCTTCTGGTCCGGTCCGCCGTTGATGCCGCCGCCCCAGAAGTCCAGCAGCAGCCCGCGCTGCTCGGGCGTCTGGCCCCCCGGCTGGGCCGAGTACACGACGGGGATGCCCAGCGCCGTGCAGTGCTGGCGCAGCCGCTGGATGTTGGCGACCAGCTCCGTCACGGGCGACTGGCCCTGCGCGAAGGCCTCCACGAAGTAGCGCTGCATGTCGTGGATGAGCAGCACGGCGCGGCTCGGGTCCGGCGTCCAGGAGACCTTGTTCTTCGGCAGGTCGGCGGCGCCGGGCATGGGATAGGGGGCGATGGCGGGGAGCGCCATGGGGTGGGTCCTTTCAGCGCGTCGCGCGCGAAACCGGAGTGGGGGAGGGAGCGCCGGCGAGCACGTCGCGCAGCGCCTTCTTGCTGACCTTGCCGACGCCCGTCTTGGGGAACGCCTCGACGAACTCGACCCGGTCGGGAATCTTGAAGGCTGCCAGTCCCCGCTGGCGCAGGAAGGCCGTGAGCACGTTGGGCGCGGGCGGCGTGCCTCGCGCGATGACGAAGGCGCAGGTGCGCTCGCCCAGGAACGCGTCCGGGACGGCGACCACCGCGGCGTCGTGCACGTCGGGGTGGGCCAGCAGGTGGTTCTCCACCTCCTCGGCCGCGATCTTGTCTCCGCCCCGGTTGATCTGATCCTTGGCGCGGCCCTCCACCACCAGGTAGCCCTGGGGCGTCACGCGGACCACGTCACCGGTGTGGTAGAAGCCGTCGTCGGTGAAGGCCTTCGCGTTGTGGGCCTCCGCCTTGTAGTAGCCGCGGATGGTGTACGGCCCGCGCGTCAGCAACTGGCCCGTCTCGCCCGGCGCCACGTCTTCGCCGTCCTCGTCCACCACCCGGAGCTCGTCGTCCGGGGAGATGGGCCGGCCCTGGGTGCTGACGATGAGCGCCTCGGGGTCATCCAGGCGCGTGTAGTTGACCAGGCCCTCGGCCATGCCGAACACCTGCTGCAACGTGCAGCCCAACGTGGGCTTCACGCGCTGGGCGGCCTCGGTGCTGAGGCGCGCGCCACCGACCTGGAGCACCCGCAGGCTGGCGAGCTGGTGCCGGCGCGTCCTGGCCGCGTCCATCCAGACCATGGCCAGCGGCGGCACCACCGCGGTGAGGGTGACGCGCTCGCGCTCGATGAGCGGGAACACCGTGTCCGGGCTGGGGTTGGGCGCCAGCACCGCCGTGCCGCCCGCGTAGAAGGTGCCCAGCACGCCCGGCGAGCTGAGCGGGAAGTTGTGCGCCGCGGGCAGCGCGCACAGGTACACGCTCGCCTCGTCGAGCTGGCAGACCTCCACGCTGCCGCGCAGGCTGTAGATGTAGTCGTCGTGCGTGCGCGGGATGAGCTTGGGCACGCCCGTGCTTCCGCCGGAGAGCTGGAAGAAGGCCACGTCGCTGGGCGCGGGCCCGGGCGGCAGCGCCGTGGGCGCGGCGTACAGGCCGCTCAGCGCCGTGAAGGGGCCCGCGTCACCGGCGACGATGACGTGCTTCAGCGTGGGGCAGGTGGTGCGCACCTGCTCGGCCAGGGTGCGGTAGTCGAAGCCGGCCTGCTTGTCCGCGATGACGTAGGCCACCGCCTCCGTGAAGGCGCAGAAGTAGCCAATCTCCGACGCGCGGTGCGCGGGCAGCGCGAACACCGGCAGCGCGCCCAGGCGGAAGAGCGCGAAGATGACCTCGAAGAACTCGGCCACGTTGGGCAGCTGCACCACCACGCGGTCCCGGGCATGGATGCCCAGCGCATGGAAGCCGGCGGCCAGCTGGCTGACGCGAACGTCCAGGTCGGCATAGGTGAGGCGGCGCTCACCGGCCACCAGCGCGGTCCGCTCGCCGTGACGCTGCGCGCGCTCGTGGAGGAGCTGGCCGAACGTCTCGCCGCGCCAGTAGCCGGCCTCGCGGTAGCGGGCGGCGTAGGCCTCCGGCCAGGTGGGACAGCCGGGGAGGACGGGGGACGTCATGACTGCACCCCGGCGCCCAGGCCCATGGCGTGGAGCATGGTGCGGAACTTGGCCTCGGTCTCCGCCAGCTCGGACTCGGGCGTGGAGCCCACCACGATGCCCGCGCCCGCGAAGAGACGCAGGGTGCGCTCGCTGGCCTCCGCGCAGCGGATGGTCACCGCCCACTGGCCGTCACCCGTGGCGTCGCACCAGCCCACCGTGCCGGTGTAGTAGCCGCGCTCGAAGGGCTCGATGGAGCCAATCGCCTCGTGCGCCAGCCGAGTGGGGTAGCCGCACACCGCCGGCGTCGGGTGCATGGCCGCCGCCAGCGTCAGCGAGGAGATGGAGGGGTCGGCCAGCTCGCCGGTGATGCGGCTGGACAGGTGCCACATGGTGGCGGTGTTCACGAGCGATGGCGCCGCGGGCACGTTCAGCGTCTTGCAGTAGGGCCGGAGCGCCTCCGCGACGGCGTCAATGACGACCGCGTGCTCGTGCAAATCCTTGGGAGACTTCAGCAGCGCGGCGGCGCGCTCCTGGTCCTCCAGCGGATCCGCGCTGCGGGCCGCGGAGCCAGCCAGGGGATTGGCGACCACCTGGAGCCCGGAGCGGGACACGAGCAGCTCGGGGCTGGCGCCAATGAGCGTGCGGAGCCCCGCGCCGCTGGCCCCGTCCTGGTGGGGGAGGTCGGCGGCGAAGGTGTAGCCCGACGGGTTGCGCTGCGCGAGGTTGCGCAGCAGTTGCCGCAGGTCGATGGGGGCGGTGGCGTTGAGGTGCAGCGAACGCGACAGCACCACCTTCTGGAGCGGCCCGCGCTGCATCAGCTTCAGCGCCCGCGCGACGCCGCTCAGGTACGCGGCGGGCTCAGGCACCGGCTGGACGGTGTAGCTGGCGCTGATGGGCCGCTGGACCGGAACGTCCTGGTCGAACACCAGCGGCCCGGCGCGCTGGAGCGTCAGCGGCACCACGAGCTGCGCGGGCACCGAGCCGTCGAAGGGCACCGCGCCCACCGCCACCGGGATGTCATGGTCGGCCTGACGGGCGTCATTCAGCACCGCCGTCACGCGCTCGGGGAGCCGCGCCAGGGCATCCGCGCCGCCCAGGTGCGGCACGGTGGCGAAGGTGCCGCGCGCCAGCAACGTGCGGCGGGGCGTGGCGAAGAAGAACGAAGAGCCAGCTTCGTAGCTCTCGAGCAACTGCGCGGCGAGTGTCTGCGGTCCCATGGGGTGTTCCTGTTCCTTCAGCTCAGCGGGCGTCGCGCACAGGGCGCCACACGGCGGCGCCTCGGCAATAGGTGATGAAGTGGATCCTAATAATCATTCTCAAATTCTTGACGGACGTGGGGCTGAGCGGGGCCGCGTGAGGCCGGGCTCAGGCGTCGAGCGTCGCACCCCCGTCGACGCGGAGGTCGTGCAGGGTGATGTGGCGTGCCGCGTCCGAGACGAGGAAGCGCACCGCGTTGGCGATGTCCTCGGGGGTGGCGAGGCGTTGCAAGGGGATGCCCAGGCGGTAGGCCTCGGGCGAGCCGGCAATCACCGCCTGCGCGCCGGAGTCATCCGCCCAGAGCGCGCGCTGCATGGCGGTGTCCGTGGAGCCGGGGGACACGACGTTGCAGCGGATGCCGTGCGGGGCCAGCTCCAGGCCCAGGCACTTGGTGAACATGCTGGAGGCGGCCTTGGAGGCGGCGTACGCGGCCATCTGCGTGCGGGGCACGGCGGCGGCGTTGGAGCCCACGGTGACGATGACGCCGCCGCGCCGGGGCACCATGCGCCGGGCCACGGCGCGGGACACCTGGAACACGCCCAGCGTGTTGACGGAGAAGGTGAACGCCCAGTCCTCATCGCTGTAGGACAGGATGGGGCCCGTGCGCAGGACGCCCGCCACGTTGGCCAGCACTTCGATGGGGCCCAGCTCCCGCTCGATGCGCTCCACCACCGCGTCGACCGCGGCGACGTCACTCACGCTGGCCGGGTACGCCACCGCGTGTTGATTCTTCTGCCGGAGCTCGGCCACGAGGGCGGACAGGCCGTCCGCGTTGGTGTCGACCGCGGCGATGAGGGCTTCGCCCGCGAGCGCACGCGCCACCGCAGCGCCGATACCTTGTGCGGCACCTGTGACGAGCGCCACCCGGGTGGGCGTTCCCATGTTTCTGCTCCTCCTTCTGGATGCCTGCGCCCGAGGGGCGGGGCGATAAGTGGATAATGAGAATGATTCTCATTATTGATGCGACGCAGATATGTGCCACGCAGCGTCAGGGGTGTCAAGAAGGGAAGTAGGGAATTGCCGGTAACGAAAACTGCGATGGCCGCCGGGTCGGGCTGTCGAAAGGCTCAGGCCGGTGTGCCGGGCTCGACCGGGGCCGGGGCATTCACGTCGATACCGTCCCGGCGCAGCTCGTCAGGGCTGGCCGCAACGGCCAGGGTGTCGGGCGGGTTGTCGTACCAGCCTGGGTCCGCGTAGCGCTCCAGCCGTTCGCGAACCTTGAGCACGGTGAACATGCCTCCCACGGTCATGTAGCCATGCTTGCCCTGGGCCCCCAGCATGGGAATGGAGTTGGGCGGGGCGGGCATCCCCATCTCGCCCATCTCCGCCATCCCCGTCTGGCCCATCGTCATGTAGCCCGGCAACAGTGTGCGGACCTTCGCGTCCAGGTTCCCCGGCTTCACGCCAATCATATTGGGGAACGCATGGCCCATCTGGTTCATCATGTGGTGCGTCATGTGACAGTGCAGGGCCCAGTCCCCTGGAACGTCCGCCACGAACTCGATGACGCGTGTGCTGCCCACGGGGACGAGCACCGTCCCCTCGGGTTGTTGCGCGGACTCGGGGACTCGCCCGCCATCCGTCTCGGTGATGCGGAAGTGAAAGCCGTGCAGGTGGATGGGGTGGTGGTTTTGCGGGCTCAGGTTGCCCAGCCGGATGCGGACTCGCTCGCCCTGGCGCACCACGAGCGGCTCCGTGCCCGGGAACGCCTTCGCGTTCATGGTGAGCACGTTGAAGTCCGTCATCTCATTCGGATTGGGCCGTCCGGTGCCGACGTCGATGCGCCACTCATGCAGCAGGATGACGAAGTCCCGGTCGACGCGGGGCCCCACGGGTCGGCGCGGGTGGATGATGAACATGCCCGTCATCCCGAGGCCAATCTGTGTCATCTCGTCATGGTGCGAGTGGTACATGTTCGTACTCGCCTGGCGCAGGGTGAACTCGTATCGGAACGTCTCACCTGGGGCGATGGACTTGTGGCTGAGGCCACCCACTCCGTCCATGCCGCTGGGGAGCAGGATGCCGTGCCAGTGGATGGTGGTGGCCGCGGGTAGCCGGTTCGTGACGTAGATGCGCACCCGGTCACCCTCCACCGCTTCGATGGTGGGCCCGTGGACCCGGCCGTTGTAGCCCCAGCAGCACGCGTTCAGTCCCGGGGCAAACTCATGCTCCACCTCCTCGGCCACCAGGTGGAAGACCTTCACGTTGTCCACGACCTTCCACGGCAGCTTGGAGCCATTGGGCACCACCACGGGCCGGTAGTTCCGGTTGGGCTGTCGTGCGTGCCGCTGGCCGGTGTCAGCGGGGGAGCGCTCGCGAGGCCCGGAGGCCCCTGGGACGGCGGACTGGGCGCGAGCCGCGGAGCCGCTCAGCAGGAGTGCGCCTCCGGTGAGCGTGGCCCCCGTGGTGACCAACAGGGTCCGCCGCGTCAGCGCTCCCTCGACGTCAGTCTCCGGGAGGCCTCCGGGAGTCCCCCCGCGCTCCGGTGCTCCGAGGGCGTCATCCTCACAGCCCGATGCGCGCTCGGGTTCAGTCGCGCGGGTGCTCATGGGGCCTCTCCGTGCCATGGGGGGTGTCCTGTCCGTGCCCGGTGTGCGTCCCGGGCTGAGCTGGCTGCGTGGGAGAGGGCGTGGGGGACTCGCTGCCCGCCCGAAGCCGGCCGCCCACGAGCTGCTCCAGGTCGGCCCGCGCCATCCAGTAGTCGCGGACGGACTCGATGTAGCCCTGATACGCCTCCACCTGCTCGCGCCTGGCGGAGAGCAGCTGAAAGAGGCCTATCTGCATGGCGTTGTACTGGAGCTGCGACTGCGCGACGACCTTCTCACGAAGAGGCAGCACCACCCGCCGGTAGCGGTCGGCAATCAGACGAAGCGACAGCAGCCGGGCGCGGGCGGCGCGAACCTCCGAGCGGGCGTTGACGGACAGCGCCATCAGTCGCCGCTCGCCCTGGCGGTGCTGCGCTTCCAGCCGAGCGATGAGGGCCTGTCGCTGGTCGAAGATGGGCAACTCCAAAGACAGGGTCGGGCCAAAGAGCCTGGGGCCGTCCGCGTCCCGGTGCTCGTGAACGCCCACGTCCACGCGCCCG
Organism: Myxococcus sp. AM009; assembly: GCF_013372605.1. NCBI lineage: Bacteria > Pseudomonadati > Myxococcota > Myxococcia > Myxococcales > Myxococcaceae > Myxococcus > Myxococcus sp. AM009. Next base: position 63,292 of record NZ_JABXEP010000011.1, on the reverse strand, counting down.
AAGAAGCGTGTACTCCGCGCGAGTTCCAGCGCATTCCAGAGCAGCATGGTTTGCTTTCGGGCCGCGTCGATGTCCAGCCGTTGACGGATGGCGAGCGACTCCAGGTGCTCCAGTGAGGCCTCCTGGTCAGGCAACGGCGGGAGCTTCTCGGAGAGGGTCCACTGCGTGCGTTGCCCCCACAGCCCCATGAGGCGGTTGAGGTGCTCCCGGGCCTCCACCAGGGCGAGCTCACCCTCCGCCAGCTCGAGCCGGGCTCCCTCGGCGGCTGCTTGTTCACTCGCAAGGTCCAGCTCGGTGAGGTTGCCCGCGGTGCGCAGCCGGGCGGAGAGGTCCGTCGCCGCCTCGGCCACCTGGAGCGCCATGCGGCGCAGCTCCACGAACTGCTGGAGCGACTGCACCTGACTGAAGGCCTTACGCACCTCGGCCGCGGTGGCCAGCGCCTCGTGCGCCACCCGTAGCGTGTCGGCCATGAACTGCTCCCGGGCGACGCGCTTGCGCAGGGGCAGCGTGAAGAGGTCCACGAAGTCCTGCACCAACGAGACCTCGTGCTCTGACACGCCACGCCCGGCAATGGGAAAGCCGATGCTCCCGCCCAACGTCGGGTTGGAGAGCAGGCCGGCCTGAACCATGTCGGCCTGCGAGACGCCCAGGTCCTCGTAGGTGGCCTGGAGCGCCGGGTTGTTGAGCAGGGCCACCTCCACCGCGCGGTCCGAGGTGAGGTCCTCCTTCAGGAGCGTGTCGAGATGGCGCGCGACCTCGGCGTCCTCCGGAGTGCCCTGGTTCCAGCGTGTCTTGCGGCCCAGCCGCTCCTCGACGAGCGCCGCTACCTCCGCGTGGCCCCGCTCTTTCTGGATGGACGCGCAACCGCCCGCGAGCAGTGCCGCGCCCACGCGCAAGGACCACCTCACGGAGGTCCACCGTGTCCGGGGGCGTGGTCATGGTCGGGCGACGCAGCACCCGGGGGCCCCGCGTCCCGTGCCTCCGTGCCACCAGGTGCGGGCGCCTCCGGAGTGGAGGCCGTGAATGCGGTCAACCCGGGCGCATGAGGGGCCTCGGGCGCATCCGGATTCGATGGGTCCATTGATGCGGGCAACCTCTTCGGCTCGGAGACACAGGCAGCGCAGGAGGCGATGCTCGCCAGCACCAAGAGGTTTCGGAACATGGGGACCTCGATGGGGGGGGCCGTACCACCTGCCTCCGCTCGCCGAAAGTCACCGATGGCGCATTGACGCTCCGGAACATTGAAGCTGTCAGGAATACGCAGCTTGGGCCAAGCGCGTCTTGCTCGTGGTCCGGGCGCTTGTCCGATGATGGGATTTCGCGTGCCACAGGCGAACGCGAGGCACGCCCCGGCCGGGTGTACAACGGGCCCTGTCCGGCGCGACGCTTGATGGCGTTGGAGTTGCAACGGAGCCGGTCCTTCATGTCCCAGCTTCTTCTGGACGTTCGCTTGTCCCTGCGCCGCATGCGGCGTGAGGCCGCCTTCACGCTGGTCCTCATCACCACGCTCGCGCTGGCCATTGGCGCCACCACCGCCGTCTTCAGCGCGGTGTACCAGGTGCTGCTGCGGCCGTTGCCGTACCGGGCGCCGGAGCAGTTGGTGACGCTGTACCAGTCGACGCCCCAGCGCGAGCGGCTGGGTGTGTCGCTGCGGTCGCTCCAGGCGTGGCGCGAGCGTGCATTCTCATTCCAGGGGCTGGAGGGGCTGTCGATACGCGACATCGCCTTGGCGGGTGACGGCGAACTGGAGCGGGTGCGCGCGGGGCGGGCCACGGCGGGCCTGTTCTCGCTCCTGGGCGTGCGGCCGTTGTTGGGACAGGACTTTCGATCGGAGACGGACGCCAACGGCCTGCTCCTGTCGCATGCGCTGTGGCAGCGGCGCTTCGGTGGCCGCACGGACGTGGTGGGACAGACGTTGAGGGTGGATGACCAACTCCACACGGTGGTGGGGGTGTTGCCCGCGGGCTTCCGCTTCGCACCGGACGTGGAGGCGTGGAAGCCGTTGGTGCTGTCCGCGGAGGAGTCGGCCGGAGGGGTGTGGCTGCGCGTGGTGGGGCGCCTGCGTGAAGGCGTGTCCGCGGAGCAGGCACGCACGGAGCTGACGGCTCTGGGCGCCGCGTTGGTGCGCGAGCCGGGCTTCACGGAGGAGCCCGCCGGAGTGCGGCTCGTGCCCTTGCACACGCAGGTGGTGGAGGGCTCCCAGGAGCGGCTATGGCTCCTGGCCGGCGTAGTGGCGCTGGTGCTGCTGGTGGCCTGCGCCAACGTGGCCAACCTGTTGCTGGCCCGGGCCTCCGCGCGGGAGCGCGAGGTGTCGGTGCGCACCGCCCTGGGCGCGGGCCGAGCGCGGCTGGTGCGGCAGTTCCTGGTGGAGAGCGGGATGCTGGCGCTCATGGGGGGCGCCGCCGGCCTGCTCCTGGCGATGTGGGGCGTGGAGCTGCTGCGCGCGCTCATGCCACCTCAGTTCGTGGACGCCGAGGCACTCCGCCTGCAGCCGCATGTCCTGGGCATCGCGCTGTTGCTCTCGGTGGTGACCAGCCTGCTCTTCGGCCTGGTCCCCGCGCTGCGGGTGTCGCGCGCGGATGCGCGGGGCGTGCTGGGCGGGCTGCGAGGCGGCGCGGGGGCCACGCGGCGTGAAGGCGGGCGCGTGGTGCTGGTGGTCGCGCAGGTGGCCCTGGCGCTGATTCCGCTGGTGGGCGCGGGCCTGATGCTCCGCACCCTCCAGGCCTTGAGCGCGGTGCCGCTGGGCTTCAATCCCCAGGGCGTCACGGTGGTGGACCTCTCCCTGCCTTCGTCGAAGTACCGGGAGGAGGCCGCCCAGCGGGCCCTCTTCTCCAGCGTGCTGGAGCGGGTGCGCGCGCTTCCGGGCGTGACGTCCGCGGGCATGTCGAGCACCGTGCCCCTGTGGGGGCGCGATGGCCTGGCGCCGGTGCTGCTGCCGGGCGAATCGGCAGCGCAGGCGGACTCCCGGGAGCGGGTCCTCTTCCGCACCACCAGCGACGGCTATTTCAACACCCTGGGCATCCCGCTGAAGGAAGGGCGCGCCATCGAAGCCTGGGATGGGCCGGGCACCGCGCCGGTGGTCGTGGTGAACGAGACGTTCGCCCGCCGCTACTTCCCCGGGCGGAGCGCGGTGGGGCAGCGCGTGCAGTTGGTGCTCGACGGTGAGCCCTTCCGCGAAGTCGTGGGCGTGGTGGGGGACGTCCAGCACAACAGCCTGGACGCGCCCCCGGCCAGCGAGGCCTTCGTCCCCATGGGACAGCTCTGGGGACTGCACTTGTTGCTCACCGTGCGTGCCTCGCAGGACGCTGCCTTGCTGGCTCCGGTGCTGCGCGAGCAGCTTCGCGCCGTGGCCCCCGCGCTCCCGAGGGCCCCCGTGCGCTCGCTGGAGTCCGTCGTGGACGCCAGCCTGGGCCACACGAAGGTGCTGGGTTCGCTGCTGGTGGCCCTGGCGGTGCTGGGGCTGGTGCTCGCGGGTGTGGGGCTCTACGGCGTGTTGTCCTATTCGGTCAGTCAGCGGACGCGCGAGCTGGGCATCCGCATGGCGCTGGGCGCGACCGGGCAACACCTGGTGTGGCGGGTGGTGGGGCAGGGGCTTTGGATGGCCGTGTCCGGCGTCCTCCTGGGGCTTGGCGGCGCCGCCGTGCTCGCGCGCAGCCTGTCCAGCGTCCTGTATGGCGTGGGTGCGTTCGACGTCGTCACCTTCACGGCCGTGCCCGCGCTGCTCGCGGCAGTGGCGTTGCTGGCCAGTTGGCTGCCCGCGCGCCGTGTCACCCGCGTGCCGCTGTACGAGGCGCTGCGCTCGGACGACTGATCGCGCAGCGCAGATGAACTGAGCGACGGCGCCGCCGCAGTGGACGTGTCCTCCGCGGCGTGTCGTCCAGGGGCTGCGCGAGCGCCAGGCAGGGCAGGAGGAGCGACAGCAGGACGGAGCGGTTCGCGTGGGAGTGCATGCGCGCGGGGCACCTCGTCAGCGCACGGCGCGCGCGGATGCCATGCCATCATTTCCGTGCCGGACTTCATGCTGAGCGAACCACGAGGCCACCCCAGGGGCCCCCTCCGGCGGGGGGACCGGAGTCACTCCCGTAGCTCGCTGTTCGGAAATGTCGGGGGTTTTGACGCCACAAAAGTCCCGACATTTCCGAACAGCGAGCCACTGGGCTGCGGAACCTGTCAACGCGGATGAGACAGTGAGTTCGAGAGCTTCCGGAGCAGCCTCCAGTGAGGTGGAGCGCCGCGCGGGGTCGTTTATCCAGACGATAGTGGGTGGGGCCTGTGGCTCGGTTTCTCCTCCACCAAGGTCTTGCCATGGGAGGAGGCGGTTTGGCAGGCTACTTGCTGGGAAGGGAAACCGCTCCCGCGCCGAATCAGTCGCGTCATTGAGGTCTTTTGAGTGCCGCGCAAGGCGAATTCGTTGAGCGGCATTTGTGTCAGTGATTTTCAGGAAGGAGGCCGCGGGTGTTCACCTTCTTTGGGCTGATACGATGGGTGTCAGTTGCCGCTGGTGCCTTGGTTGGAGGGCTGGCCGGCCTCCGGCTCTCGGTGGTGGGAGGTGGAGTGGGAGGGGCATTGGCGGGGATGGCGCTTGGATGGTGGCTGGGCGGTCTCCCATACACGCGCTCCCTGCGAGCCTTGAGGAAAGACCTCAGCGGGGCCGACTCGGCCGCCTTACAGCAGCGGCTAATCGACGAATATTACACTTCGGGTCTGATCCTGGATGAGTTGAACAGGCGGGGGGAGGATTGGGAGTCACTCGAGGGGGAGGTGTTTCAGATGATGCGGTCTGATTCGGTCCTCCGCAGGAGCATTGGGTTTCAGAATCTCCAACGCTTTTTTCCGGAACGGGCACGAGCCATGTCTGACTACGACCCAAGCGCCCCCACCGAGGATTGCCGCCAGCGAGTGGCGAAAACTCAAGCTTCGTCGCTGTGTTGAGTGAGGCATGCCTCTTCTCCTCGGGGATGCGCCCCATGTCACGGGCAGGACCTCCCAGGTTTCATCCGAAGTGGAATGAAACGGGGCCCGACGCGAATGCATCGCGCCGGGCCCCGGAGAATGAATCGCCTTGGAGGGCGCGAGTGACTCAGTTGTACGTGGCGGTGTAGGTGCCGGCCAGGGCGCCGTCGATGAAGGCGAAGTCCACGCCCTTGATGGTGCGCGTCACCGTCGTCACGGGGGCGCCCGCGCGGGTGACGGACAGCAGCGTTTGGCCCGTCGTGGTGCGGGTGGGCACCATGAGGGACAGGTTGCGCGCGGGGCTCGCGAGGTCGAAGGTGAGCACCGTGCCGGTGAAGGCCACGGTGGACACCTGGGTGGCCTCGCGGGCATCGAGCCACGCCAGCAGCTGCTTCGCGGTGATGACGGGCACGCCTTCACGCTGGGCGGATGCGATGATGGCGGCCGAGCCGGAGGAGCCGGCCGACGGCTGCGAGTCGACGTGCATGTTGGCGTTGAAGGCGCCGTAGTAGCCCTGGGTGCCCAGCGCGTTGTCCAGCAGCGTGTCGATGTGCAGCGGGTAGGACTGGCCGGACTCGTCCGTCATCTGCGTGGCGAGCTGGTAGACGTCCAGCGGCGTGCCGTCCAGGTCCGCGAAGCGCATGGCCAGGCCGGAGCCGGTGAACAGGCCCGGGCGGTCCTGCACCCAGTAATCGGGCCAGTAGTAGTAGTTGGTGTCCAGGCGGATGCCATGCAGGCGCGACACCTTGGGCTGGGTGGACCAGTCGCTGAACGCGATGCAGTGCGTGCGGTTGGTGACGGGCGCGGGGACGGCGGGGAAGGCGGACGCGAAGCTGGCGAGCTGCGGGGTGAAGAAGTTCGGGTCCAGCGTGTTGGCCGTGTAGTCCGCGCAGCCGGTGTTGATGTGCAGGGCGTACTCGAAGCCCTGGGCCACGTAGTCGTTGGCCTGGGTGGCGCTCAGTCCGCCCACGTAGTCGTAGATGGTGCCGCGGATGCACTCCCAGTCGTCCACGCTGCAGCCGGTGGGGCTGTCCACGAGGTACTGGTCCCAGCGCTGGGAGGTGGCGCCACCCGGGTGTCCGTCGCCCGTCATCACCACGACGGCCTTGTGGGCGCTGGGGAAGTACCAGAGGCGCGGCAGTGGCGTGGTGCTCGTCTGGTGCAGCACGTTGGCGAGCAGGCGCTGCTGCTCGTCCGCCTGGGGAATCTGGACCTTGGCCAGGTTCACCCAGTCCGGCTGCGGGTCGAAGGACGCGTTGCCGTAGAACATGTCGCTGGCGCGCGCGCCCGGGCCAATGGAGGAGCCGTCCCGGTTCTGTCCCTGCCAGGCCGGGTTGCCCTGCCGCGTGTAGATGATGGACTTCGCCAGGTCATACATGAAGGCGGTGGCGGTGCCGCTGCCCACGGTGCGCTGGCTGACGGCGGTGAACGTCGTCGCGGTGGTGGCGTTCGAGTAGAGCGTGGCGACGGTGCGCGTGCCGGTGACGACGGTGCGCTGGTCCGCGAGGCCGTGGTACTGCATCGTCTCCGCGGTGATGCCCGTGCCCGGGGCCTGGGTGTCGTCGACCAGGATGTAGCCATTGGCCTGCGTGCCCTGAGAGGCATTGAGCCCGAGCAGCGACTGGAGGTTCGCCGCGGGCCGCAGGGCGACGAGGCTGCCGCCGGCGGTGACCCAGTCGGTGATGAGCGTCACCTGGGCCGCGCTCAGCGTCTGCTCGCCGAGCACCAGCACCTTGTAGTCATCGAGGGAGACGGAGACGCCCAGGTTGCCGGCATCGGTGGTGGCGAAGGCTGCGATGCCCTCGGCCTCCAGGATTTCGCGCAGGTAGTCGGTGAAGGGGTTGCCGGGAGCGGTGGCGACCAGCACGGGGCCCGCGCCGTGGACGCCCGGCCGGGGCGGCGGTCCGTAGGACTCGAAGACGACGTCCACCCAGTAGTTGGAGTCCTGGTGGCTGCCGTTGGGGAACGTGGACGTGGAGGCATAGGCGAAGACGCCGTTGCCGCCCGAGGTGGTGGCGCCGGGCAGGGCGTGCAGCGGAGGGGCGTCCACGCCGGTGGCCAGGCCATAGCTGTCGAACGAGTAGCCGCCGAGTGGCGCGAAGTACGACGCCACATAGGTGGTGCCGGCGGTGATGGCGACGGGGGATGCGAACGTCACCTCCTGCCAGCCGACGGCCGTCTCGTGGGTGAAGGTGGCGGTGGCGAGCGGCTGGCCCGTGGCGCTCCACAGGTTGCCCACGTGCGTGCCGTGGTTGCCGCTGCCCTTGTAGAAGCGCACGCCCGTCACCTGTCCGTCCACGTCCGCGCGGAACTGCACGCCCACTTCGATGGCGGCGGTGTCAGGGGCGGTGGCGGTGCCGGGCGTGGCGGTGGGGGCGAAGAGGCGGAAGGTGTTGTCCGGAGGCTGCGTCGGGGGCAAGGCGCCGGTGGCCTGGAAGACGACGTCCACCCAGTAGTTGGAGTTGCCGAAGCTGTTGATGGGGAAGGAGCCCGCGGCGCCGTAGGTGAAGACGCCATTGCCGCCGCTGGTGCTGCCGGGCAGCGCGAAGAGGGGCGGGGTGTCCTGGCCGCTGGCGAGGCCACCGTTGTCGAAGGCGTACGCACCGACGGGGGCGTGGTACGAGGCGACGTAGGTCGTGTTGGCGGCGATGGCGACAGGGGTGGAGAAAGTCACCTCCTGCCAGCCGGTGGCCGTCTCGGAGGTGAAGGTGGCGAAGGCAAGGCGCTGCCCGTTGGCGCTCCAGAGGCTCCCCACGTGGGTGCCGGTGTTGGCGGCGCCCTTGTAGAAGCGCACGCCCAGCACGTTGCCGCTCACGTTCGTCGTGAACTTCACGCCCAGCTCCACGGGGGCGGAGTCGTTGGTGACGGAGGCGACAGCGGGCGTGGCGGTGGAAGGCCACAGGGTGACGGGCTCCGCCGGGCGGAAGACGACGTCCACCCAGTAGTTCGAGTCGCCGAAGCTGCTGCTGGGGAAGGAGCCCGCGGCGCCGTAGGTGAAGACGCCGTTGCCGCCGCTGGTGGCGCCCGCGAGCGCGTGGAGGGGAGGGGCGTCCACGGCCGAGGCCAGTCCCGCGCTGGTGAAGCCGTAGGCGCCGCCGGGCGCGTGGTACGAGGCAACGTAGGTCGTGTTGGCGCTGATGCGCACGGGCGTGGAGAACATCACCTCCTGCCAGCCGGAGGCCGTCTCACCGCTGAAGGTGGCGAAGGCGAGGCGCGCGCCCGCGGCGCTCCAGAGACTGCCCACGTGGGTGCCGGTGTTGGCGGTGCCCTTGTAGAAGCGGATGCCGAGGATGTCTCCCTCGATGTCGGACTGGAACTTCACGCCCAGCTCCACCGGGGCGAAGTCATTGGTGACGGAGGGGACGGCCGGGGTGGAGGTGGGGGCGAACAGCGTGTACGTCGGCTGGGCGCGCGCGGCGGTGGGCAGCGCGAGCAGGACGGCCGCGAGCAGCGCCAGCGCATGGGCGCGTGGCTGCCTCGCGACCCAGTTGGGCCGTGGCTTCGAGGGTGTCATTCGGACTTCTCCTTGGGGGATGGCACGACGGGGCAGAGCAGCAAAGGCATCTTGCTGTCTGCCCCTGGCGTGGACAATGACGCGAGACGTAGGTCCGTGAGCCATTGCCGCATGACGCGATTTTTGGCTTCCAGGTGGCCGGACGTCTCCGGTGTCGGTTGTCCGCGGCCGTGCTACTGCTTGCGATAGCAGAAGAACACGGGGTAATCGACGCCGGAGGTTCCCAGGATCTGGACCGCCTTGAAGCCATCCGGGCAAGACGCCATTCCGGTGAGGGGATTCACATACGGGCCGCCGCTGCCTTCACCGTACATTCCGCCAAAGCGGAAGGGAGATGGCAGATGGGGCTCGTAGGGACGGTGGCAGTAGCGGAGGTCGTAGTCGATGCCCGAGGACCCCAACGCCGCGTCGGTCAGGTAGCCATTGGGGCATGAGGCGGCCTGGGTGATGTCATTCTTGTAGGCGCCGATACTCCCGAAGCCATACGCCCCGCCGAACTCCGCCAGGGGCACGGTCCCTTCCACCGCGTAGCGGCCACAAAAGTACATGTTGTAGTCGACGTTGGTCGTCCCCAGCGTCTGGTACGCCGTGTACTCCGGAGGGCAGGAGGGGCTTCCGGTATAGGGGTTGACGTAGGTGCCCCCATTGAAGAACCCATACATGCCTCCGAAGTGCATGTATGCGTCCTGCCCGAAGATCTGGACCTCGGCGAGGCTCAGGGGGGTGTTGGTGGTGCCGAGCTGGACGCGGACATAGCGGGCCTTGCTGTGGATGCTGAAGGAGGTCTGCCGCGGCGCCACGCCCGCGAAGGGGTAGTCCTGCCAGGTCGTGCCGTTGTCCGAGATGCGCACCCGGAAGTTCTGGAGCCGGTCCGAGCAACAGTCGGTGCGGTTGTAGAGGACCACGTTGGAGATGAGGTGTGACGCCTGGAGGTCGACCTGCCACCACGGCTGGGTTTGTTGGCTTTGCAGGGCGGTGTGGGTGACGGAGCCGTCCCAGAAGTCGCCGTCGGTATTTCCGTCCACCGCGAGCGACGGCTCACCGCCGCCGCCGAGATAGAAGCTCGACTGCTGCGTCGGCTTGCCGAGCGCGAGGTTGGGAGTGGGGAGCAGCGCCTGCGGCGCGGTGGTGCCAGTGAGGTCAGCTGGAGGGAGCTGCTCGGCGGCGTCGGGGGAGCACGCGCCAAGGAGCGCGGCGCCCGCGAGGCTGACGAACCAGGGGAGGCGGAACATTCGGGTCGGGGACATGTATCGGTCTCTGGATGGGGTTCACGCGGCCGGAGGGGCCGGCGACATACCGGCTCGCCGCGACCGCGCGCCGCTGCCCAGAGCAGCCGACGTGCCACGGGGCTGCCGCCCGAGGCTTCTGTGGGGGAGCGGCCCTTCCACGCGTGGGAACGGCCGGTTTCCACGCGTGGAAACCGGCGGCCGACGCGTGGAGCGTGAACCCCTGAGCGGCGCGGAAACCCACCAATGCCCTCGGGCGCTGCGACTCCTCGAACTGCTCCAGGGCCATGTGGCGCGGGACGAGCCGAGGCTGGCCGAGGACGAACCCCTCGCGGAGGCACGCGGGGGCGGCTAGCCTCCCGAGCCACCATGACTCCCGAGGAGAAGCAGAGACTCATCGAGCGCGCTCGCGCCATCCTCCTGAATCATGTGCCCCACTGGGAGCGGGCGACTCGCGAGGAGGGGAGGCCACTCAGTGCCTACGCGCAGTTGGCGGACGCGGTCAGGGGGGCTCTCGCGGGAGACCCGGGCGTGATTCCCACGCTGCACCGCGTCTTGGACGAGCGGTTCTTCGCGCGGACGAACTCCATGAATGAGAGCGCGCTGGCCTCCTTGAGCCTCGCTCTGCTTGGCGACCGCGCGTCCATCCCAAGGATTCGCGCGGCGCACGCCTTCAACCTGAACCGCGAAGCGAAGCCCCTCGCGCTCGCGATTCTCGACGACATGGAAGAGCCGCCCTCGTCTCCGTGAGGATTCGGCCCCCCGCGCCAGGCAATTCTGCGGCGCCTCAGGGGCCGACGATGCAGTAGACTTCTGAGGTTCTCCTTGTCTCCCAGGACCATGGAGATTGTCAGACGTGGCTGGGGTGTGGCCTCTTTGCCTGTCGATGTGCTTGCAGTTGGTCCTCGGCATACGAGCGCATTTGCCAGCGACAGGACGAGCCCCATAGCTGCCTATTATAAGGCGAAGGTCCGTGACGCCCGCGTCTTCAGGCTCTGGGGCTATCACATCCCCATCATTGTCGATGAAGAGATCAAGGCTGCCCTCGAAGTGAACGGCATCGTCGGGGGCAAATTCGAAGAGGTCTGAACGACCCCATCGCAGCCCCTTGGGCTGGCCCGGCGCTACCGTGAGCGGCGCTGGTGCGAGCTGCTCTTGATGGGGCCTCTGGCATAGGACAGTTGCCCGTGGCAGAAGCTTCGCTAGCACGACTGCGTCGTGAGGAAAGCCGGCGCGGCTCGTTCGCCCTCTACGCCATGGGCCTGCTGGGGGAGCGTAAGAGCGTGGAGCCCATCGCCACCCGCGCGGCTTCGATTCCCGCCGCCTCCACATTCGGAAGCCATGCAATTTCATCGGGTTTGATGGATTGATGCTGCACTGTCTTTGACGCAACGCGCCCAGGCCTCCGTAAGGTATTCTGTCAATACCCCCCCCAGGGGAGAGGGACGGATTTTCAGTCCGGAGTTAGGGACGGAGGACATCCCCGCACACCTCACGGAGTTGTCTGACAAGGAGAGGCGGATGTTCAACCCGATGGACTTCAACGCTCACGAGCTCATGGCTCGGAACAGGGTCACCGAGGCACTCTGCGGCTCGCTGTCCCTTCCGGAGGTCCTGTCAGCGACTCGAGCGCCGCTTCTCGAGTTCGTCCAGGCCGACTCCATGGCCCTGTGCCTCATGCGCGTCGCGCCTTCGCTCGACTTCCGATGGCACGTCCCGGGCCCTCCCATCCCCATCCTCGAGGAGTATGCCGGCGTGGTCGACCATGACTTCCTCCGGGACCCCATCCTCGCCCGGCCCGGAGTGCCCATCTGCGATACGCAGCTGCTCTCTCGCGCGGAGTACGAACGCACCCTCATCTACCAGCGCAGCCTGGAGCTGGAGCCGCGCCTGGAACACATCATGGCCGTCCTCGTGCCCATCCGGCCCGGTCTCGTTGGCGCCCTCGCGTTCTACCGGCACGAACGATACCCGTTCCCGTCCCAGAGCATCACCGCCCTCTCCGGCCTCACCAGACACCTGGCGAGCACCCTGGGCAACTGCCACGCCTATCAGGACCTGACCGCTGGCGCGCAGCTGCTTCAAGAGCTCTACCATCGCAAGGACTGCGCCTTCCTTGTCTTGAAGCCTCCCACTCGCGAGGTGTCTCGCTCCTTGCACGCCACCGCCCTGCTGGAGCGCTGGTTCACCCCTTCGGACCTCCACGCCTCCGGGCTGCCTCGCGTCCTCCAGGAGCAGTTGGACGCCCTGGTTCGGATGGACGCGGACTCGCGGATTGGGAAGAACCTCTGGGTCATCAACCATCCCGAGGGTTACCGCACGTGCCGGTTCGTCGAGCTGCCCGCCAGTGACGGACCGCGGCAATGGGCCCTCCTGCTGTCCGAGCTTCCCCACTCCATCCCACTCCCCTTGGACATGCAGCGCGCGCTCACGCCCCGCGAGCTCGACATCGCGAGGGGCGTGCTTCGAAACTGGTCCAATGGACAAATCGCCGATGAACTCAATATCTCGGGCCAGACAGTGAAGGCCCACGTGCGAAACCTCTTCGACAAGCTGGGCGTCGACGGCCGCGTCGACTTCCTTTACCAGGCAGCCCACCTCAACAGGCCGGTGTGACGCAGCCCGCGCACCCTCGCGACGGGCGGAGACTGCCGTGAGGGACCGCATGGGAAGGCGCCTCCCGAATGCAAGGGTTCAAACGGGAGGTTCCCCCAGCTTGCGTGCGGTTGTCTCTACCTCCCGAGGGGTAGGCCGGAGGCGCCGCCCTCACGGAAGATGCACGGGTAGACGCTCCGGGCGACGCGGGCCGAGAAGAGGATTGCCTCCTGGTCCTCCGGCTCCGTCAGCCGCCCGAGGAGCCGCGCCATCTCCGCCACGTGGTCTCCGTCCAGTGCCCCGTGGCTGCGCAGGAACGTCACGGACTTGTGGATGTTGGGAATGGCGGCCACCTCCTGCAGTCGCTTGGCCCAGACGCCCGCCCGCGTCTGCGACAGGTACTCCAGCACGTACGAGGTCCCCAACGCCGCCGTCGGCACGCCCGCGCGGGACGTGAAGAAGTTCCACCCCGTATAGGCCTCCACCGCAGGGCTCCGCGCCGCCGTCTCCACGGTCGCCTCCGGGCACCCCAGGTTCTTCAGGTCCGACAGCAGCCACCGGTCGTGCCCTCGCTCCTCCTCCGCCTTCTGGATCAGCAGCTCCGCCAGCTCCGGGTGCCGGCCCAGCCGCTTCAGCCGCGCACCCGCCTCGCCGAGGATCGGCGTGCTCCAGCGAGCGTAGTGGTACGTCTGGACGAGGTAGTGGATGTAGCCCGCGGTATCGAGGGTGCCATCGAAGAGGCGTCGGGCGTCGGGCTGCGCATCCACCGCCGCCACCAGTCCCCGCGCCTCCGCGTCCAGCGCCGCCAACCAATTCGTCCCCGCGTCATGCTCCGCCTGTGTTCGCACGTACGTCTCCTGTCCGGTGCCCGTGGGGCTCCCGGTCGCAGCGTGTTGAAGGTAAAAGGAAGGGAGGAACCGCCCCGTTCTAGGCGGCGGGACTCGCGCTGTTTTCCAACGCGAGGAAGCGCGCCACGGAGTCCGCCGGGATTTCAGCGAGCGCCATGACGAGCGGCAGCGTGAACCACTGGAAATACGTGTCGTAGAGCGGCTCTGCGATGAATCGCGCCCCCATCGTCGTGGCGAAGAGCGCGGGCGCCCTGGGCAGCCGCAGCCCGTCCAACAGCCCCTGCGCCGCCTTCGCCCGCTCCTCCGGCGTGTAGAAGGGACTGCGGGGATGCACCGGGGCCCGCCTCGGGTCGGGCACGGCCACACGCCAGTGCGGACTCAGCCACCCCCGACGGGCCGCCACCTTCCATGAGAGGAGCGCGTCCTCGGGCGAGTCCGTCTCCAGGTTCGCGGACGCAATCCAGTGCGTCACCCCGCGCCGCCGGCTCTCCGTGTACATGCCCGCCTGCAGCCACGTAACGGCCTCCGAGCGCCGCCACTTCGGCAACACGCAGAAGCGCGAGGGCTCCGCGAACAGCCTGTCCGGCTGGAGCAGGCCCGAGAGGTCCACTTGCTGCTCCATCTCGAGCCCCACCTTCCCACCCAGGTTCGCCGCCACCTCCGCGTTGGGCAACGCCACTCGCATGGTCGCCACCGGCTCGTCGCCGGCGTAGACGAGCACGTGCACCGTGGTGTCGAGCGTGTCGACGCAGGTCACCTCCCGCCGAGACAGCGCGGACTGCTCGGGCAGCAGTCCCATTTCTCCGCCAAAGACAGCCCAGCGGATGCGAGCCACGTCATCGAGCTCCCGCTGGGTGGTGGCAACACGCCAGCGCCAGTGCCTGCACGTCATTGGGTACGCTCCTGGTTGTGAGGCGGGCGAGTGTCTCGCCGCCCTCACACGTTCTTTCGTCGCAGGTGACGCGAGTTCGACCTCGGAGTTGGAGCGCCCCACGAGCGACAGCCACGACTCCCGCGTGCCTTCATGAGCCGCGTTGCTCGCATGCCCGGTCCCTTGCCAGGCAGGCTCACCAACACGGGCGGGTCAAACCGGCACCCGGGCTCTGGCTCCAAGTTTCCACTGCCGTTGTGCGCGCGAACGATGGCTCGTGAGCAATTCATGGGCTGGCCTTCCCAGGAAGGCGTGAATAGTCAGAACATGGTCGACGCGCGCTCTTGAAGGAGGCGTCGATGGAAGGGAAGAACCGGTACCGCAACAGCGAGTCGATGATTGTCCACGGCAACCCGTCCTTCCAGGCGGCGAAGGAAGCGGGGCTGTTGGACCTGGCGGTGCACAACACGGGGCATGGCACGCTCGCGCTGCCGGACGGCCGCGAGTTCATCAACATGTGCTCGTGTTCCTACCTGGGCCTGGACGCCGAGCCCGAGGTGCTCCAGGGCGCCATCGACGTGCTTCAGCGCGAGCGCACCATGGACATGGCCATCTCCCGGCTGCGCATCCGGCTGGCCATCCTGGACGAGCTCGAAGCGAGGCTGTCCACGCTCTGGCGCTCGAAGGTCATCGTCACCACCACGGCCAGCTACGCCAGCGCGGGCCTGCTGCCGCTCATCGCATCCGGGCACCTGCTGCCGGAGGGCCCGCGGCCCGTCATGGTCTTCGACAAGTCCGCGCACTTCTCCATGAACCTCATCAAGCCCATCTGCGCGGACGAGACGGAGGTGCTGACGTCGCCGCACAATGACCTCGAGTTCCTCGAGGACGCCTGCCGCAAGCACGCGCGCGTGGCCTACGTCGCGGACGGCTTCTACTCGATGGGCGGCGCGGCGGTGGTGAAGGAGCTGCTCGCGCTCCAGGACCGCTACGGCCTGTTCCTTTACTTCGATGACTCCCACGCGCTCTCCGTCTACGGCGCGGCGGGGGAGGGCTTCGTGCGGACGCTGGCGGGGAGCGAGCTGAACCCGCGCACCATCATCATCGCGTCGCTGGGGAAGGGCTTCGGCACCGCGGGTGGCGCCGTCATGCTCGGGCCGAGTCAGCACGCGGACCTGGTGGGGCGCTTCGCCGGGCCGCTGGGCTGGTCGCAGAGCCTGTCCATTCCCGCCATTGGCGCCAGCATGGCCTCCGCGCGCATCCACGGCACGCCGGAGCTGGCGAAGCGGCAGCAGGCCCTGCGCGCCAACATCCGTCTCTTCGACGAGCACATCCCGACGCGGACCGCGGGCGAGGACTTCCCCATCAAGGTCATCGACGTGGGCCCGGAGGACGTCGCGGTGGAGCGCTCGCGGCGGCTGCTAGAGCGCGGGTTCTATTCGTCGGCCGTCTTCTTTCCCATCGTCCCGAAGGGACGCGCGGGCCTGCGCATCATGTTGCGGTCCAACCTGTCGCAAGCGGACGTGCGGCGTTTGTGCGACGCCGTGCGGGAGATTTCCGCACCCACAGCCTGAGTGAGTGGAGGTGGCGTCATGCCGTTGTCCATGGCTTGCAGGTCCATGCTGGTGACGCCCGCGCTGGAGCCGACGCGCTTCGACAAGGCGGCGGAGGTGGGCGCGGACGTGGGGTTGCTCGACCTGGAGGACGGCGTGCCCAGGGCCTTCAAGCCCGAGGCACGCCACCTGGCCACCGAGCACCTGGCGCGAGGCCGCCGCTCGCGCCCCATGGCGCTGCGAATCAACAGCCTGCGCACGGAGGACGGGCTCCGGGACGTGCTGGCCCTGCTGGACACGGGGGCCCGGCCCGACATCGTCCTGCTCCCCAAGGTGGAGTCACCCGCCGAGCTGCAACAACTCGACGCGCTGCTGTGCCCCCGGCTGCCGGACGTGGCGCTGCTGGCCATCATCGAGACGTCTCGGGGCGTGGCCTCGGTGGAGGACATCGCGAGCGCGACGCCGCGGCTCCAGGGGCTCGTGTTCGGCGCGGCCGACCTGTCCGCGCAGCTGGGAATCCCGCTGACGTGGGAGCCGATGCTGTACGCGCGCGCGCGCATCGCCATGGCGGCGGGGGCGGCGGGGCTGTCCGCCATCGACTCACCGTACTTCGACCTGGCGGACCTGGACGCGGTGGAGGAGGAGACGCGCCGCGCCCGGGCGCTGGGGTTCGTCGGGAAGATTGTCATCCACCCGGCCCAGGTGGCCGCCGTCCACCGGGCCCTGCGTCCGTGCGCGCGCTCGGTGGACCACGCGCGCCGCGTGGTGGCGCAGGCGGAGGACGGGAAGGGAGGCATCCGGCGCCTGGGCAACGGCATGGTGGGGCCTCCGCTGGTGGCGGCCGCGCGGCGGGTCCTGGCCAACGAGCACCGGATGGAGGAGCTGGAGTCCGCGCCCCGGCGGCAGGGCGCCAGGACAGGAGACACATGAAGAAGATGGTCACCGCCCACAAGAAGGTGGGCAAGCAGCGCTACCGCGAGACGCACGGCCTCTACTTCGACGACTTCGAGGTGGGGGACGTGTTCGAGCACCGGCCCGGGCGCACGCTCACCGACGTGGACAACATGTGGCAGTCCCTGCTGTGTCTCAACACGCATCCGCTGCACATCGACGCGGTGTATGCCAGCAAGACGGAGTGGAAGCGGCCGCTGATGTCCAGCCTGGTGACGCTGGCCATCGTCGGCGGCATGAGCCTCAACAGCACCAGCGCGAAGGGCGTGGCGAACCTCGGCTGGGACAAGGTCCGGCTGACGGCGCCCGTCTTCGTGGGGGACACCATCTACGCGGAGAGCCGCGTGCTGGCCAAGCGCAGGTCCCGCTCCCGCGGAACGCAGGGCATCGTCTCCGTGGAGACGAAGGGCGTGAAGGCGGACGGCACCGTGTTCATGACGTTCGAGCGCTCGTTCCTGGTGCCGCTCAAGAAGCACAGCGTGGACGTGGATGCGAACTACTGACGCGGTGATGCGCGCGGTGACGCAGGACAGACCGGGCGGGCCGGAGGTCTTCCGGCTGTGTGCGCTGCCGCGTCCGGTGCCGGGCCCGCGTCAGCTCCGCGTCCGGGTGCGCGCGTCCGCCCTCAATCGCGGAGACATCCTCCAGCGCAGCGGGGCCTACCCGCTGCCTCCGGGAGTGGCCAGTCCGGTGATTGGCGTGGAGGTCGCGGGCGAGGTGGAGGCGCGCGGCGCGGAGGTGCACGGCTTCGAGCCCGGCCAGCGTGTCTTCGGATTGGTGGATGGCGGCGGCTACGCGGACGCATGCCTCATGGAGGCGGGGATGGCCATCCCCATGCCGGCCGGCTGGAGCTTCGTGGAGGCGGCGGCGACGCCGGAGGCCTTCTTCACCGCGCACGAAGCCTTGCTGGAGCTGGGCGGCCTGCGCGCGGGACAGGCGGTGCTCGTCCACGCGGGAGGCAGCGGCGTTGGCACCGCGTGCATCCAGGTGGCCCGCGCGGTGGGCGCGCGGGTGTTCTTCACGGTGAGCACCGAGGCGAAGCGCCGCCGCTGCCTGGCCCTGGGTGGTGAGGCGGGCGTGCTGCGCACCGAGCAGGACTTCGCGCGGGAGCTGCCCGTCCTCACGGGAGGCGCGGGGGTGGACCTGGTGGCGGACTTCGTGGGCGGCGCGGCGCTGGCGCGGAACCTGTCCGTGTTGAAGTTCGGCGGCTGCCTGCTCCTGCTGGGCGTGCTGGACGGGATGGAGGGCGCGCTGGACGTGCGGCAGGCCATCCTGCGCCGGCTCCAGCTTCGCGGCATGTCGCTGCGCCCGCTGCCCCTGGAAGAGAAGGTGGCCGTCACGCGCCGCTTCCGCGAGCGGTGGCTGCCGGAGCTGGAGGCGGGGCGGGTGCGTCCCATCATCGACTCCACGTTTCCGCTGGAGCGCGTGGCGGACGCGCACCGACGCATGGAGTCCAATGCCAGCTTCGGGAAGATAGTCCTGGAGCTGTAGGCGGCTCAGGGGCGGACGACGCAGCGGAACCCGATGTGCGACGTGCCGCTGTCCTCGGCCTGGGGTGAGCGCGCCGCCGGGCGGTAGCGCAGGCAGTAGTTGGGCGCGCACAGGTGGCTGCCGCCCTTGAGGACGCGCCGGGGAATCTTCACCTTCGGCAGGCATGGGTCCAGGCTGCGATCCGACGTGGCCGGTCCCCGGGGATTGACGGGGATGCAGCAGGGCTTCCCGCCGTGGCTCTCGTGCCGCTCCTGGTACCAGTCCGAGGTCCACTCCCACACGTTGCCGGCCATGTCGAAGAGGCCGAAGGCGTTCGGTGGGAAGCTGCCCACGGGGGACGTGCCCTCGAAGCCGTCCGTGTTCAGGTTCCGCCAGGGGAACTCGCCCTGCCAGGTGTTGGCCATCAGCTTGCCCCCCGGCGCGAACTCGTCGCCCCAGACGTAGACTTTCCGCTCCAGTCCTCCGCGCGCGGCGTACTCCCACTCCGCCTCGGTGGGCAGCGCCTTGCCCGCCCAGTGCGCATAGGCGAGCGCGTCCTCGAAGCAGACGTGCACCACCGGGTACTGCTCGCGTCCCTGCCACGTGCTGTCCGGGCCTTCAGGGTGCTTCCAGCAGGCGCCCGCCGTGTAGAACCACCACTGCGTCAAGTCCCGCAGGTCGACGCGCGCCAGCGTCTTCTTGAAGACGAGCGAGCCCGGGACGAGCAGCGCCGGATTCGCGCCGGGAAAGTCGTCGGGGTTCAAGGGGCGCTCGGCCACGGTGACGTAGCCGGTGGCCTCCACGAAGCGCGCGAAGTCCGAGTTCGTCACCGGCTGGCTGTCGATCCAGAAGTCCGTCACCGTCACCTGATGCGTCGGCCGCTCCTCCGGATAGTGGTGGTCCGAGCCCATCCAGAACGTCCCACCAGGGATGTAGGCCATGCCCGGTAGCGAGCGGGCTTCCTGCGCCGTGCCGCCCTCAAGGGGCCGGCCGCCCCGGGCCGCGACTTCGTCGACGACGTCGATGCTCATGTGCGTGCCTCCTTCCCTGCGAGAACGGAGGGGCGCGCCGTGCCCCGGCTTGAAACGTGGGGGCCGCGCGGCACGGAGCAATCCGGCCCTCGGGGGTAGGCCTCGTGTCCGTGCCTGGGCCTCCCGGTCGTCCCTGGCGCGGAGGCCGCTTGTGGGTTCCTGGACGCATCCCCAACGTGGAGACGGCGCCCACATGGACCCGCATTCGACGATTGCTGAATTCTCCCTGGTGAAGGGCGGGCTGCTCTTCGAAACCGAGCGCCGGCTCCGGCGGGGCCCGCGCAAGCGCCATGACCTGGTGTGGCGGGCGCTGGCCTTCTCGGCGATTGGATGGCTGCCCCTGCTGCTCTTCACGCTGCCGTCGGGCGGTGCGACCGTGAACTCCCTGTTCATGGAGCTCCAGGTCCATGCGCAGTTGTTGATCGCGCTGCCCGTGCTTCTCGTCGCGGAGCCCTACATTGATTGCCGCCTGTCGGCCGCGGTCCGCCAGTTCCTCAATTCAAACCTGGTGGCGACGGATGGCCTTCAGACGTTCGAAGAAGATGCCCGTCGCGTCATGCGGTGGCGGGACAGCTATGTCGTGGAGGCGCTGCTGCTCATCCTGGCGTATGCGCTCACGTTCATCGCCCCCGCCGACGCCAGCCGGTCGTGGACCCTCAGCGGTGACGGGTATTCGATGGCGGGTTGGTGGAACCTGGCCGTGAGCCAGCCCCTGTTCCGGTTCCTGGCGCTCCGGTGGATCTGGCGCGGCGTCGTGTGGAGCGCCTTCCTGCTGCGCGTGTCTCGGCTGCCGTTGACGCTGGTGCCGACACATCCGGACCTGATGGGCGGGCTCGGGTTCCTGCCCCTCTGCCAGGCCAGCTTTTCGCCCGTGGTGTTCTCCCTGGCCGTGGTGGTGGCGGCGTACACGTCCCGGGTGGAGCCCAAGGGTCTGTCGGCCAACCCCGTGGCCTATGTGATTCCGCTGATGGTCATCGCGGCCGGCGCGGTGGTGCTGGTGTTCGCGCCGATGAGCTTCTTCGTGCCCCAGCTCGTGCGGGCGAAGCGCCTGGGTGATGAGGCCTTCTCGAAGGTCGCGTCGAAGCACTCGCGGCAGTTCGAACACAAGTGGTTCCGGCGCGGACCGGAGCCGGAGCTGCTGGGAGCGCCGGAGATGTCCTCGCTTGCGGACATCGGCACGGCCTTCACCCTGGCGCGGAAGATGCGCCTGTTTCCCTGGGACCTGCTGGCCTTGCAGGCCGTGGTGGGCTCGGCGCTGGCGCCGCTGGTCCTGCTCCTGGTGGTGGACCGGCAGTTCCTCGCCGTCCTCAAGTTCATCCACGACGGTCTGCGGTGACGCGGGCCCAGAGTGGCTCCGAGCCCGGTCATCCGGACGCGCGCTCAGAACGTTGCGCCGAGGTTCAGCATGGCGTTGTAGCTGGAGCCTCCCGCGAAGGTGACGTCCGTCACGGGCTGGTTCTCCGCGGGGGGCAGCGTGGGGACGAGCTCCTGGTCGAAGAGGAGGTTGTAGTTGGCGCGCAGGTCCGCGGTGAAGGAGCCCGTGTAGAAGCGCAGCCCCGCGCCCAGCGGCACGGCGCCGGCGGTGTCGTCGCGGTAGCCCAACACTTCGCCGCCCCGGCGGACGTTGTACCAGTTCATGCCGATGCCGCCGAGGAGGTAGGGCTGCACGGGGCTCGCCGTCAGGCCGATGGTGGCCACCGCTTGCCCACCGTTGCGGACGATGTCCGGGGTTCGCGCCAGCTCCTCCAGGCCGCGCAAGTCGATCTTGTTGATGGCGCCGGTGTAGCCCACCTCGATGCCCAGCACGGTGGACGGCTTGAGCGTGGCCGTGGCGCCATACGCCGCGCCGGGGTCGAGGCGGGGCGCTAGCCCACCGCTGTAGCCCTCCACGCCGCCGCCCACGGTGACGGTGAGCCCTCTCATGTTCGCCGCATCCTGGGCCAGGGCCCCACCGCCTCCGCACACCGCGCCCGCCACGACCAGTGCCTGGATTCGTTTCATCTCAAGTGCCTCCGACGGATGGGTTGTTCCGTCAGAAGCTGGGACCGTGGGTCGCCCGGTTCAACCTGGACCAGCCTTGCTCCGCCGCGAGCCCTCCCTCGGGTGCCTGTTGGTGGCGGAGGTGCTGATGCGGATCACGAGACGCCCGCGCATCCTGGGGGCGGACGGGGAGGCGGCGCGCACTCGGCCTTCGCTCAGCGCTCCACCGGGCGGGGGATGTTCGGCCCTTCGTCGATGACCTCCGAGTCCGCCTTGGGCACATCGCGCTCCGGCTTCGGCTGGACTCGCGGCTCATCGCCACCCGGCTCCTCCAGCGTGTCCCACGTCCCCGACTCGTTCGTCACGGATTCGTTCTGTCCGCTGCCACCCGTGGCGGAGTCGTCGTAGACCGTCTCGTCCGACGCGGCTCTCGACTCGCGTTCCTTCTCCGCCGCGGGCTCAAAATACTCACCCGTGCTGTCGGGGTCCTCCTGCCACGCGGCCGACCGCTCGCTGGCGTCGTTGTTCGCGCAGCCCCACAGGGCCAGCATCGAGGCTGTCCCCAGTAACAATCCTTTCATCGCTCTTTCTCCAATTCGTTGTCATTTGAGTCATGCGCGTCTCTTCAAGCTGGGAGGCGCCCGGGGCCGAGGGAATGGTCCTCGCGACGGCGTGACGGAGCGCCGCGTGCTCGTGCGCCAGCACCGCGGGCGGTGGCGCGGGGCGTGGCTGCCCGGCAGGGCCCGGGCCAGTGCCACGGCGATCCAGTTGAACCAGGGGCAGCGGGCCTCTATACAGGGGCGGCGGGCGCCCTCGTGGTGAGGTCGCCTTGCCCGGACGAGGCGCGCCGTACCCGGTCAGGACAAGACGACGCGACAACGGGAGTCGTACGTCATGTCCTGGATTCTCCTCGTCATCGCGGGATTGCTCGAGGTCTGTTGGGCCATCGGGCTCAAGTACACCGAGGGCTTCACCCGGCTGGTACCCAGCGTCCTCACGGGCGGCGCCATCGTCGCCAGCATGGTGCTGTTGGGGCTCGCCACGAAGAGCCTGCCCATTGGCACGGCCTATGGAGTGTGGGTCGGCATTGGCGCGGTGGGCGCGGCCATCATGGGCATCGTGCTCTTCCATGAGCCCGCCACGCCCGCGCGGCTCTTCTTCGTGTCGCTGCTGGTCATCTCCATCGTGGGCTTGAAGGTCACCAGCGGCCGGTAGCTGTTGGCCCGCCGCTGCTGATTTCGCAGGCGCGGTCCCTACGGGAGCGCTACACGTTGGGGCCATGCGCAATGTGTTCCTGGGTGGAGGTCGTCCGAAGCGGCGGAGCCGGTGGCGCTATGCCCTGGGCGTGGTGGGGCTGGGCGCTGGGGTTGGCGCCGTCCTCACCTGGACGACGACGGACGGCCTCCAGTCCCTGGGCGCGCGTGCGGAGGGGGCGCGCCTGGAGCGGATGCAGGCCTCGCCGCGCTACCAGGACGGCGTCTTCCTCAACACCGCCGGTGCCACGCTGCCGCGGAACGGACCGGATTGGGGCACGTTGAAGGAGCTGCTCTTCGGCACGCAGCAGCGCACGCCTCCGTCCGCGCTGCCCATGGAGCGGAACGTGGCCGCGGCGCTGGCGAAGCCGCCGGAGAGCGGTCTGCGTGTGACGTGGCTGGGCCACTCCACGCTGCTGGTGGAGCTTGACGGCTTCCGCATCCTCACCGACCCCATCTGGGGCGAGCGCGCGTCGCCGTCCACCATCGCGGGGCCCAAGCGGTTCCATCCGCCTCCGCTGCCACTGGAGGCGCTGCCGGACGTGGACGCGGTGCTGCTGTCGCATGACCACTACGACCACCTGGACATGCCCACCATCCGGGCGCTGGTGCCGCGTCAGGTGAAGTTCTACGTGCCGCTGGGCGTGGGGGCGCACCTGGAGAAGTGGGGCGTTCCGGCGGAGCGCGTGGTGGAGCTGGACTGGTGGCAGGAGGTGTCACTGGGGGAGGGGGAGCGCCGCCTTCGGATGGTGGCCACGCCCGCGCAGCACTTCTCCGGTAGAGGCCTGACGGACCGCGACAGCACGTCCTGGACGTCGTGGACGCTGCTGGGCCCGCGGCACCGGGTCTTCTTCAGCGGAGACACGGGGCTGACGGAGGAGTTCGCGGAGGTGGGCCGCCGCTTCGGTCCGTTCGACGTCACCATGTTCGAGGTGGGCGCCTTCCATCCGTCCTGGGGAAGCATCCACCTGGGGCCGCATCAGGCGCTGAAGGCGCATGAGATGGTGCGTGGGCGCGCCTTGCTGCCCATCCACTGGGGGACGTTCAACCTGGCGCTGCACGCCTGGGACGCGCCCGCGAACGAGCTGGCGGCCGAGGCCCGCGAGCGAGGCGTGAGCCTGCTTACGCCGGTCCTGGGGCGTCCCGTGGAGCCGACGCGGGAGCGGGCGGACACGGCGTGGTGGAGCACGGTGCGGACGGCGGCTGTCGCTGGCGACACGCCCTGAGGCTCCGCGGAGGACCTGACGTCAGCTGCGCCAGGCGAAGTCCATGTCCGGCGTGAATTTACGCTGAGAAAGCGGCCTCACGTATCCGCGGAGTAGTGGTTTCCCGAGGGATTGCACCCCCGCACGCAGCCGCCCACAATGCGACGCGTCTGGATTGTTGGATGGAGCATCATTCCCCGTTTTGAGCCCGAGTCGGGCACGGCCGGATGCGACTCTCACTCACTCATAAAATCACCCTGGCGCCCATCGTCGTGGCGCTCCTGTTCGTCTTCCTCTCACAGGGCTACACCGTGCCTCGGCTCCAGGAAGCCTTCGAGGCGCAGGGGCGGGAGCTGAGCGGCGCGCTGCCCACGGTGCTCGCCTCCGCGCTGGCGGACGGCATGAAGCGGAGCGCGCACGACGAGGTCCAGCAGACGCTGGAGGCCGTGGCGCGACATGGGGGGCTGGCCTACGTCGCCGCTTTCGACGCGGGCGGGACGCTGGTGGGCGTGGCCGGTGAGAAGGCCCAGGTGCTGCGGGATGCTCGCGAGCAGTTGAAGTCCTCCGTGGGTGGGCTCGTCCTGCGGGATGGAGACACGGAGCTGCAGGACCTGGTGGCGCCGGTTCCGGGTGACGCCGGCTGGGTCCACGTGGGCTTCGACCGGACCCATGCGCGTGGGCGCGTGGAGGGCGCGCTGGCGAACGTGGGTCTCACCGTGCTGGTCGCGCTCCTCGTCTTCGTCGCGGCGGCCTTCATGGTCAGCCGCGCCATCGTGGCGCCCTTGCTCCAGCTCTCCTCCGCGGTGCGCCACATCGCCGAGCACGGCGATTTGCGGCAGACCATTCGCATCGACTCGGATGACGAGGTGGGGCAGCTCGCGCGGGCCGTGGGCTTGCTGGTGGGCAAGCTGAAGGAGCTGCTTCACCAGCTCCAGTCCTCCACGGAGCTGCTCAGTGATTCGGTGTCTGGGCTGTCGGAGTCAGCGGACCAGCAGAATGAGATGGTGACGCGCCACGCGGCCGCGCTGCAGGAGACGCAGGTGACGGCGCAGGAGATTCGCCAGACGGCGATGCTGGCGTCGGGCTCCGCGGAGTCCGTCATCCAGGTGGCCGAGCGCGCCGAGCAGCTGAGCCGCACCGGCGAAGAGGCCGTCTCGGCGAGCATCGACGGCATGGAGGAGGTGCGCAACCAGGTGTCGGAGATCGCCGCGCGTATCACCTCCCTGGGCGAGCGGACCAAGCAGATCAGCGGCATCACCGAGACGGTGAAGGACCTGGCGGACCAGTCCCACCTGCTGGCCGTCAACGCCGCCATTGAAGCGGCGCGCTCCGGGGAGCACGGCAAGGGCTTCGTCGTGGTGGCGAAGGAGATTCGCGCGCTGGCGGACCAGTCCATCCGCGCCACCAACCAGGTCCGGCGCATCCTCCAGGACATCAATCAGGCCATCATCGGCACGGTGGAGATCACCGTCGAAGGCACCGAGCTCATGGAGGCGGGGCTGACGCAGGTCCGCACGTCCGGGGAGACCCTGAAGCAGCTCACCGCCATCGTCGAGGACAGCACCGCGGCGGCGCGGCAGATCGCGCGGACGGTCAGCCAGCAGGCCACGGGCATCGAGCAGATCTTCACCGCGGTCAACGAGCTGAACACCCTGATGACGGACACCGTGTCCCGCATCTCCACGACCAGCGACTCCGCCCTGTCCCTGAAGATGCTCTCCGAGCGCGTCTCCCAGGTCGTCCGGGCCTACGACATCTGACGGCGCCGCTTCGCGCTCAGCCGCACCTCATCGCTCCGGCAGACGCGCACGTGGAGGAAGCGCTGGAGCTGGGAGAGCGCCAGGTCATGGTCGTGGTCGCTCTCCGCCGCGCAGCAGTCGCTCAGCACCGTGAGCGGGTATTCGTGCATGTGCGCGTCATGGGCGCTGAAGAAGACGCACAGGTTGGTGGCCAGGCCCGCGAGGATGAGCTTCCGGGTGCCCAGGTGCTCCAGTAAGGGCACCAGGGAGGTGGCGAAGAACGCCGAGTGCTTGGGCTTGAGGATGAAGTAGTCATCCGGCTTCGGCTTGAGGGCCCGGGCGACGCGCTGGCCCCGGCTGCCTTTGCGGGTGCAGTGGGCGTAGGTGTCGCGGAAGTTGCTGCGCCAGTACCCGAAGTTGTCGTTGACGTAGATGACGGGGACGCCGGCCCGCCGCATCCTCGCCGTGAAGGGGCCCAGGCGCTCCACCATGCGCAGGGCCCAGGGGAGGACCTTCTCCCCGCCGGGGAAGTCCAGGTCGTTGATGACGTCGATGATGAGCAGGGCCGTGTCGGAGCGTTTCCCCGCTGACGTCAACTGCCGTGGCTTCGAGCTTCTGGACTTCCGCGTCACATCCACCCCGTCTTCAGGAGGCTGCCGAGCGGAAGGGTAGGCATGGCTGCGGGGGACGGGGAGTCTCCTCCGTCAGCGCGGCTCGGCCTTCTTGTAGCGCAGGCGCTTCATGGCCTCGAAGCGGGCCCTGTCCTTGGGAGGCGTGGTGGCCACCAGGCCGTCGAGCATGCGCTTCGAGCTCTGGAAGATCTCCTCGACGGCGACCTCGAAGGCGTCGGTGTTCTGCTTCGACGGCGTCCGCGTCCCGGCGATCTTCCGGACGAATTGAAGCGCCGCCGCGCGGATGTCTGCGTCCGTGGCGGGCGGCGCGAAGTTGAACAGGGGCTTGATGTTCCGGCACATGCCCACAGGGTAGAGCGAGTCCGGAGAACTGACACGGACTCCTTGTCAGGGCGTGTCCTTCCCGGCGCCGAAGACCGAATAGAGGACTGGGAGCACCACGAGGGTGAGCAGGGTGGACGACAGGATGCCTCCGATGACGACCGTGGCCAGGGGCCGCTGGACCTCCGCGCCAACGCCGGTGTTGAGCGCCATGGGCACGAAGCCGATGGCGGCCACCGCGGCGGTCATCAACACGGGCCGCAGCCGGGACACGGCCGCCTGACGGATGGCCTCGCCCAGGCCCTGGCCTTGCTCCAGCAGGGCGCGGACCCGTGAGACGAGCACCATGTCCCCCAGGACGGAGACCCCGGACAGGGCGATGAAGCCCACGGCGGCGGAGATGGAGAAGGGCAGGCCCCGCAGCAGGAGCGCGAGCACGCCGCCCACGAGCGCGAAGGGGACGCCCGCGAAGATGCGCACGGCGTCCAGGACACGCTGGTAGGTGAGGTAGAGCAGCAGGAAGATGAGCGCCAGCGCGACTGGCACCACGATGAGCAGGCGCGTCTGCGCGCGCTCGAGGTGTTCGAACTGACCACCGTAGCGGAGGTAGTAGCCCGCGGGCAGCTCCAGCTTCTCGTCGAGTGTGCGGCGGACCTCCGCGACGAAGCCGCCGAGGTCGCGCGCGCTCACGTTGGCCTGGACCACCAGCCGCCGCTTGCCCCACTCGCGCTGGATGGTGGTGGGGCCGGACGTCTCCTTCATGAGCGTCAGCCGTCCCAAGGGAACGCGCTCGCCGCCGGGCGCGGCCACGGGGATGGTGGCGAGCCGCGTGGGCTCCTCGCGGTACTCCTCGGAGAGGCGCACCGCCAGGTCGAAGCGCCGCTCGCCTTCGCGCACCTCGCCGACGATGCGCGTGCCCACCGCTTCCACCACGTCGAGGACGGAGCGGGCGGGAATCCCGTAACGGGCTACCGCGGCCCGGTCCACCGCGATTTCCAGCACGGGCTGGCCCGTCACCTGCTCCACGGTGACGTCGGCGGCGCCGGGAATGGCCCTCACCAGGGCCTCCAGCTCGCGGGCCTTGGCCTTGAGCACGTCAAGGTCATCCCCGAAGAGCTTGATGCCGACGTCGCTTCGCACGCCCGCGATCATCTCGTTGACGCGCATTTCAATGGGCTGGAGGAAGGCCATGCGCATGCCCGGGAGGTCCGCCAGTTCTGCCTTCATCTCGTTCACCAGCTCCTCCTGGGTGGCGGCCCGCTTCCACTTCGCCCGGGGTTCAAGGGTGATGAAGACGTCGGACAGCTCGACGCCCATGGGGTCCGTGGCCACCTCCGCGGTGCCAGACCGCGTCCAGACGCGTCGCACCTCGTCTGGGAACCGGGACAGCAGGACCCGCTCTATCTGGCTGCCATAGCGGATGGATTCGGAGAGGGAGACCTCCGCCAGGCGCACCGTGTTGATGACGAGCGTGCCTTCGGACAGGCGGGGGACGAACTCGCTCCCGAGGCGCGTGGCGGCGAGGGTGGCTCCCACGATGAGGAGCGCGGCGGCCGTCAGCGTGACCCGCGCGTGGGCCAGCGCCCATGCGAGGACGGGCCTGTAGAGGCGCTGGAGCCAGCGCATGAGCCGTGGCTCGGGGTGGGGGCCGCCGCCGCCTCGCTTCAGCGCGAAGGAGGCCAGCACCGGCATCAGCGTCATGGAGAGCACCGCGCTGCCCAGGAGCGCGAAGATGACCGTGAGCGCCATGGGGCGGAACAGCTTCCCCTCCACGCCTTCGAGGGCGAGGATGGGCAGGTAGACCACCATGATGATGAGCTCGCCGAAGAGCGTGGGCTTGCGGACCTCGACGGCGGCATCCCGCACCACCTCCAGCAGGGAGCGTCCGTCCCGGGCCTCGGAGAGCCGCCGCTCCGCGTTCTCCACCATGATGACGGAGGAGTCGACGACGAGCCCGAAGTCGATGGCGCCTAGCGACATGAGCGTGCCAGCGATGCCGAAGCGCAGCATCGCGTTGAAGGCGAACAGGAGCGACAGCGGAATGGCCGCCGCCACGATGAGGCCGGCGCGCCAGTTGCCCAGGAAGATGAAGAGCACCGCGGTGACGAGCAGCGCGCCCTCCAGCAGGTTGGTCCGGACGGTGCGCAGCACGAGGTCCACCAGCTCGGTGCGCTCATAGACGGGCTCCACGCGGACGTCCTTCGGCAGCGTCCGCCGGAGGTCCTCCAGCCGCTGGGCGAGCGCCCTGGTCACCGTGTGGGAGTTTTCGCCCACCAGCATGAAGCCCAGGCCCAGCACGGCCTCGCCCTCGCCATCCGCGGTGGTGGCGCCGCGCCGGATTTCATGGCCCACCTTGACGCGGGCCACGTCCCGGATGCGCACGGGGACGCCGTGGTGCGCCGCGATGACCACGTCCTCGATGGCCTTGCCGTCCGCGAGCACGCCCACCCCGAGCACGAGCGTCGCCGTGCCGCCTCGCTCCAGCACGCCACCCCCGACGTTGGCGTTGTTCTCCTCCAGCGCCCGGTAGAGGTCTCCAAGGGAGAGGTTGAACTGTTGCAGGCGGCGCGGGTCGGCGATGACGTGCCACTGCTTCTCCTCGCCGCCCCAGGCGTTCACCTCCGCCACGCCCGGCACGCTGCGCAGTTGGGGCGCGATGACCCAGTCGTGCAGGGTGCGCAGCTCCTCGAGTCCCTTCGTCCGGCTCTTGACGAGATAGTGGAAGACCTCGCCCAGGCCGGTGGCGACGGGCCCGAGCGTCGGGGGCGCGATGCCTGCTGGCAGCCGCACCCGGCTCAGCCGTTCGGACACCTGCTGCCGCGCGAACCACAGGTCGGTTCCGTCTTCGAACTGGAGGGTGACCTGGGAGAGGCCGAACTTGGAGATGGAGCGCAGCTCGCTGACGCGAGGCAAGCCCGCGAGCGCCTGCTCCACGGGGACGGTGAGCTGGCGCTCCACTTCGTTGGGCGTGAGCGCCGGTGCGACGGTGTTGACCTGCACCTGCGTGGGCGTCGTGTCCGGGATGGCGTCAATGGGCAGCGCCCGGAAGGCGAGCAGGCCCGAAACGACGAGGGCCCCCGTTCCGAGCAGGACGGCCCAGCGGTGGGACAACGACCATTCGATGACCCGGGTGAGCATCGCGGCTACTCGCCTCCCGCCGTCTCGCAGCAGCCCGCGCCGATGGCGTCCTTGAGGATCTCCGTCTTGAGAAGGAAGGCGCCGGTGGTGACGACCTCCGCCCCCGCCGAGAGCCCCTTGACGATCTCCACCTCCTCGCGCGTGCTGGCGCCCAGCTCCACCGCGACGGGCTCGTAGAGCCCTGGCTGCTTGCGCACGAAGACCAGCGTCTGGCCATGTGCGCGCTGGATGGCCGCGTGGGGAACCAGCACCGCCTCATGTTTCGGGGCGACCTGCACCTGGGCCCTGAGGAAGAGCCCGGCCTTGAGGGCGCCGTCGGGGTTGGGCAGCTCGACCCGGGCGCGCACCGTGCGAGAGGCCCGGTCCACGGAGGCGCCCACGCGGGTGAGCGTGGCGTCACGCGTCTGTCCGGGCATGCCTTCAAAGGTGAGGGTGACGCGCTGTCCCGGGCGAACCTGGGCCGCGTCAGCCTCCGGAATCTCCAGCAGGGCCCACATGGTGCTCAGGTCCGCCACCTGGATGAGCGGTTGTCCGGCGGACGCATGGCGTCCGGCGATGGCGTCTCGTGCCACCACCGTCCCCGCGAAGGGCGCCGACAGGGCATAGGTACCCTGTGGGCCCTGGACATTGGCGCCCGCGGCGGAGAGCGCGGCGCGGGCGGCATTGCGCTCGGCCTCCGCGGCCGCGACCTCCGCCTGGGCGGTCTCGACGTCCTTTCGTGCGCTGATTCCGCTCGCGGCCAGCCGCTGCTTGCGTTCGAGCGCCGAGCGCGCCACCGTCAGCCGCGACTGGGCCGCCGACAGCCGTCCCTGGTCCGCGCCCACGGCCCCCGAGGAGACCAGCACCAGTGGCTGGCCCGCCTTCACCTCGTCGCCGACGTCCACGCGGACGTCCGTTATCAGCGCCTCGCTGCGGGCGGACGGCTGCGCCAGCCGGTTCTGGTTGAAGTCGAGCTGCCCGACGACGTCCAGGGTCCGGGCAAAGGGCCGCTTCACCGCGCGGCGTGTCTGGATGCCAGCCTCGCGGGCCGTCTCGGCGGACGCGAGGCGGACGCGTGTGCCCGGCTCGGGGAAGGTGGGGGGCTGGGCACCCGCGGCCTTCACCAACTCCGGGTGGCAGTATGGGCAGACGGACTCCGGGAAGCCGTGCTCCCGGCAGTAGTCACCGGCCTCGATGAACTTCGCGACCAGCGACGGGTTGCATTGGGTGCAGCGAGACTCGGGGACCGCGTGCTCCTTGCACCAATCCTTGGGGGCGGTGTCCCGCGCGGTGAACGCGAGGTCCGGGTTGCATTGGAAGCACTGGGATTCGGGGACGCCGTGTGCACCGCACCAGTCGTCCTGGTCCTTGAAGACGTCGATGAGGTCGGGGTTGCACCGGGTGCACAGCTCCGCGGGGACGCGGTGCTCACAGCGCGCGAGCTCGGACGGGGTGGACGTGCCTCCCGAGGCGGTTGGCGGCGGAGGAGGCGCCTTCGCCGTGGGGGGACTCGCTGGTTGGCTGCAACTGGCGGCGCTCAGTGCCAGCAGCACCGCCAGGACGCTGGGGCCGACTCGGGAGGCACGCATCTACTTCACGCCCTTCTTGGCGAGTTCCGGGTTGCAGAGGACGCACTGGGATTCGGGCCGCGCGTGCTCGGGGCACCAGTCACCCTTGGCCTTGAAGACGGGGGCCAGCTTCGGGTTGCAGCGGGCACAGAGGCGCTTCTGGACGCCGTGCTCGCAGCGCGGCTTCTGCGACGCGGCAGTCTGGGCGGGCTTGCTCTCGTCGGCCAGGACGGGGGCGGCGAACAGGGACAGGACGACGGACAGCGTACGCAGCGAGTGCATGGTGAAGCGCTCCTGCCGGGGCGCGCGCCCACGGCGGTGGTGGTCCGCGCGAAGGTGCGCGGGAAGGTCGGACAGGGCTTGGGCGGAGCGGGAGGACGTGCGGGCACATCCGGCCACGGCCCTCGCCAAGACACACGTCTCCCGTGAAGGGCGGTGTCAGGCTTTGGGCGGCTGGAAGATGTCGGTCCCCACGCCGGAGAGCGTGGGCTCATCCACGCGCGAGGGGATGGGCAGCGGCCGGGGCGGCGGGATGAATCGCGCGATGGGTGACGCGGGACCGGGGGCGGCCCTCAGCGGGCAGCACACGCACAGCACGCAGCTGGGCGAGCAGTCCTCGCACTCGTCGGAGGACTCTTCCGCGCAGTCGTCGTGCACGTCCGACGCCAGGGCCAACGTCTGGAAGACGCCGCCCGTCATCAGGACGAGGAGCACGGCGAGGAATCGCAGGAGGAACTGCATCCAGGACCGGCTTATTAAAAGGGGCCTGTCGGTGTCAATCCAGCGGGTGTGACTCGCGTATCAAGCGTTCCAGCAGCCGGCGCATGGCGCGGGCATTCCAGTCCCGGGGGCCGGAGAAGCGGGCGACCTGGCGGCCGTCCACCACGAGGACGCTGACGGGGAGCTGCTCCACGCCGAACGCGCTGCCGGCCTGCTTGCCCGTGTCCAGGCGCAGGTGGAGCGTCGTGGGCGGAGGCCCTTCGAAGAAGGACTCCACCGCCTGGGGTGTCTCGTCATGACTGAAGACCACGACCTGGAGGTCCTCGGGAGGCGCCTTGGCCAGGGCGACGAGCTGGGGCGTCTCCTGCCGGCAAGGGGGACACCACGTCGCCCAGAACACGACGAGCACGGCGCGGGAGGGCGGCACGTCCGCGAGCGCGGGCGCAGCCTCGTGGAGCCGGACATAGGCTGGCGGTGGCTCGCTCTTGCAGGCCCAGGCCAGTGGCGACAGGCCGAGCAGGAGCATGCTCAAGGCGACGGAGGGGCGCATCCAGAGGGTGATACCTCAAGACGCGGCGCCTGCCATGCGGGACTGGGGCCAGGCCGGAGCCCACGAGGGAGCTCCGGCCCGGTGGCGTTCAACGGTTAGAGCTTGGCCGCCGTCGCGCTGAAGGACGCGCAGGCGGCGGGCACCGCGAAGCCGTTGGTGGGCGCCGTGCTGCCGGAGCTGCCGGACACGGCGTTGCTGCCCAGGCCGAAGGCGGCGAAGGCCGTCCACAGGCGGCAGACGTCCTCGCCACCGTGCAGGGTGGTGGCCGCGGTGATGATGCCGTCACGCACCTGGGTGAAGGTGGGGCTGCACGGCGTGTTCTTCAGGCCCTGGGTGAAGTACAGCATCATGCGCTGGTTCCCCGCGGTGCCCGTGGCGTTGTACAGGTTGGAGTTGAAGCCGTGGTGGTTGACCAGGGCCCAGTAGGCCTCCCACATTCCCTGGGCGAACACCGCGCCCACGCCGTGCGGAACCGCCATGCCGTTGATGCTGGCGTAGGTCCAGGTGTTGACGGAGGGGCTGGTGCTGTAGCGCTGGGGGCGGATGCCCGGGCCCGTGGTGGGCTGGTTCAAGGCGTAGGTGCCCACGCCGCGGCCCTGCGCGCCGGTGTCCGTCGCCTTCGCGGTGTAGAAGAGCGCCAGGAAGTCGCTGATGCCCTCGCCCGGCTGCTGGCGGTTCGACAAGCAGGACACGTTGCTGGGGCCACCCACGAGGCGGTTGGAGATGCCGTGGCCGAACTCGTGGACGATGATGCCGGCGTCCAGGTCTCCGTCCTTGTTCGGCGTCACCGTGTTCCAGCGGTACATCTGCATGCGCGGCCGCTGGCCGTCCGGCGGGGTCAGGAAATTGGCGTTGTTCATGCCGCCGCCGTCCTGGGCCTCCGCGCGCACGTCGTCGTTGCCCACGCCGCCCCGGCCGTAGTTGTTGACCTGGAAGTTACCGGAGCGCTCGTCGAAGCCGTACTGGTACTGGACGTCGTGGATGATGTTGTTCCAGTAGAACAGGTTGGTGACGGCCGCGGGGATGTACGTGGACGGCGCGCCCGTGAGGGTGATGGGGAAGCTGCAGGCGAGGGACGCGGTGCAGTTGGGCTGCGAGGCGGGCGGCTGGCCGTTGTTGTCGGTGTCCTCGTAGGCGTGGACGTTGTTGCCGCGGAGGGTGGTGTACTCGGCGCCAGCCGCGCCGTTGGTGTCGTGCCAGCCGTAGGGCGACGCCGTGGTGTTGGCGGGGTTGGTGACCAGCACGCGGCCGTCCGACGGCGGCAGCGGCGTGGTGTGGTTGGGGCTCTCCACCGGCATGGGGTAGACGCGGTAGGTATCGGCGGCCACCCAGTCGAAGCGCGTCCACACCTCGCCCGTGGACGCGTCCACGGTGACGTCGTAGGCGTGGTCGCTGTCCAGGGTGTGGACCTGGAAGCGCCACACCAGCCGGGCCTCACCTCGGCGGACCGGCAGCACCGCCAGCTCCGCGTCGATGGGCTCGGTGGACAGGCCCTCCACCGCCACGCGCGTGCGCTGGCGCGCGCCGGGCTCGGCCTTCAGGGCCTCCGGCGCCGCGGAGATGCGGACGCCCAGGTGCTTCGCCAGGCCCACCACCGCGTCCGCGGCGCTCAGGCGGGGCGTGGTGCCCGCGAGCGAGGACTCCAGGGCCGGGAGGAAGTCGCTGTGCACGCTGAGCACGCGGCCATCGCGGTCCACGTTGATCTGGAGCTGGCCGTTGTAGACGGGCAGGCCCCGGTACGTCTGGCGCAGGTACAGGTTGGTGATGCCGCTCACCTTCGAATAGACGCGGTCCGTCACCTCGAGGTTCGCCAGGTCGTTGAGCCCCAGCCCGAGCGCGTCCCGGTGCTTCTGGACGAAGTCCAGGCCAATGGCCATCGGGTCGCCGCTGCGCGGACTGGAGAGCGCACCCACCGGATTGGTGAGCGAGCGCACCAGGCCGTTGGACTCGTCGAACTCCACCATCAGCTCCGGCACCGTCTGCCTCAGCGCGGCCTGGCTGGACTTCTGGGCAGACGAGACGCCAAACCGAGCCTGCGCGTTGTAGGCATCACGCGCATCGTAATTGCGAACGCCTTCCTCCGAATGGACTGCCATTGCGGCAGAACCCGAGAGGGTTCCCACGAGAAACACCGCATGAAAAAGGCGCCTTCGGTAAGGACCTGAGGACATGTCGTGCTCCTGCACTGCGGGTTGACCGCGCTCTCTGGGAGCTGCGGTGCTGGCACGGCAGAAAGCATACTTTGAGTGAAAATAGCAAATCACCAGCTAGTCTGGAATTCTCCGGTTTTGCGCGACGAATTTGCACAGTCCCGCAGTATGACAAGCAATGGCGCTGTCATGTCTTTTGAGTGTCAATCATCTAACGCGGTGCGATGAGCAGCGATTGGCCGCGAAAGCAGGCGCGACAGCATCGCGCTCACGGAGCGCACGGGGTGGGCGCCGGGCTCGGGGATGCGCGCCGTGAGCAGGGCCGCGCCCAGGCGGGCCACCGAGGACAGCACGAAGAGCACGTGCAGGTTCACCCAGACCTGGCCTCCCAAGGTGAACTGGGTGGGCAGCGCGGCGGCGATGGCGCCTCCCAGGGCGGCCGCGGCGGCATAGGCCAGGCCGCCGGCGGTGGCGAAGGCGGCCAGATAGAAGGGACGGTTCTTCCGGGGCGCCACCGCCAGGGGCAGCTCGAAGATGGCCAGGCCGTGGCCGCTCCACAGCGCCCCGGCGAGGAGGACGTCGAAGAGCAGGGGCCACAGCGTCCCCGCGGAGGGCAGCAGCCACAGGGCGGGGATGGCGGCGATGCCCAGTGAGCACGCCATCAACACGGGCTGGGCGCCGCAGCGGTCAATCGCGCGGCCCCAGAGCGGCGCCGTCAGGATGCGCACGCCCGCCACCGCCGCGGCGTGCAGCGCCATGACGACGAAGGTCATCTGGAGGTTCTGGAGGCTGTGCAGCGCGAAGAAGGGCGCGGACACCCCCACCGCCGCGTTCCAGGTCACCTGGTAGGTGAGCACCCGGCGCGCGTTGTCATCCCTGAAAGGGACCAGCGCGCCCTTGAGCTCCAGGGGCGGGGTGGTGCCCGGGGGCGCCGGGTCGTGCTGCGAGGCCATGAACAGGGTGGTGACGATGCCCATGACGCACGCGCCCAACGCGAGCAGGGGCAGGGCCACGCCCACGCCGCCCGTGGGGCGCAGCCGGTCCATCAGCAGGCCCGCGCCCAGGGAGGCCAGCGTGCCCGCCAGCGTGGTGAGCGCGGTGCGGCGTCCGAAGAAGCGGCCCCGGACGGCGCGGGGCACCAGCTCTCCCATCCACGCCACCCAGGCGTTGTTGCCCACCACGCTCAGCGCGGCGGAGCCGCCGGCCACCGTCAGCAGCAGGCGCTGCTGGGATTCGAAGGGCAGGTCCAGCCACGGCAACACCGCCAGGGGGAACATCACCACGCGGGACAGGCACACGGCGGTGAGGGCCACGCGCCGGTGGCCGAAGAGGCCCGTCAGCCAGGCCGCGGGGAACTGCACGAACTGCGCGAAGAAGGGCAGGGCCGTCATCACCCCGACGAGGAAGGGCCCCAGCTTCAGCGCGATGGCCCACGCGGTGAGCACCGTCGCGCCCGCGCACGCGGTGAAGACCTCCGAGAACATGCCCTCCACCACGGAGACACCCAGCGTCCGGCGCAGCCGGCCCTGCTGGGGGCGGACCTGCGGCCCAGGCCCGTCCGCGGGCGGTGCCCCCAGGAGCGGCGCCGTCGAGCCGGGCAGGGACGCGCCGGGCCGGAACAGCGGAACCGCTGAAGCGAGGGAGGCGAAGCTGAAGCTACGGAGGAACTTCCGGCGGAGGGCTGCGCGAGTCACAGGTCGCTTTCTGTCGCACGCGCCGCCGGGCCCTCTCAATCCTCCGCGGGTGAGCCCCAGGGTGCCCGGCCGCTCTCCAGGCGGGAGCGGCGCGGCTGTCCCACATGCTCCGGCACCCGTCCGCGCCCGGCTGCTGGGCGGCGCTGGAATCAGGTGCAGTTCAAGCGGTCTTGAACTATATGAACGAACGAGGAGACGGCGCACTATGGATCTGGCTCGGGAGCTGACGGATTTTCTGGGGGCGGTGGAGCAGCGGCTTGGCAGCACCCTGGTGGATGGCGATGCCGGTCCGGACGTGAAGGGCGACACGCTGATGGAGGCGGCCCGCCACCTCTGTCTGGGCAGCGGCAGCAAGCGCGCGCGCCCCATGCTGACGCGGCTGTTCGGCGGCGCGGTGGGGGTTCCGGCGGAGCGGCTGGTGGACGTGGCCGTGGCCGCGGAGCTCATCCATTCCGCCAGCTTGCTGCACGACGACGTGGTGGACGCGGGCATGTTCCGCCGGGGCCGGCCCACGGTGAACGCGCGCTGGGGCAACATCGTCGCGGTGATGAGCGGCGACCTCATCCTGTCCACGGGCCTGCACCAGCTGTCCCTGCTGGACGCGCGGCTGACGCGCAGCGCGCTGTCCATCGTCTCCGAGATGACCCGCGCGGCCATCGCCGAGGTGGAGGCCCGCGGCGACCTGGACCTGCCGCTCAACCGGCTGCGCTTCATCGCCGAGGGCAAGACGGGCTCGCTGTTTGGCTGGTGTGGCAACGCGGCGGCGACGCTGGCGGAGCACCCCGAGGCGGTGGAGCGCTTCGACGGCTTCGGGCGTCACCTGGGCGTGGCGTTCCAGATTGCCGACGACATTCGCGACATCCTGGGCACGGACGTGGGCAAGCCGCGTTATGCGGACGTGCACTCGCGCACGCCGTCCATGCCCATCCTCCTGGCGGTGGCCAAGGATGAGTCGCTGCGGCGCAAGCTGAAGGACGCGTGGGCGTTCTCCGCGATCACGCCGGAGCGCACGAAGGAGATTGGCGCGGCCATCGAAGCCACGGGCGCGGTGGACGCCTCCATGGCGCGGATGAACGTCGAAATCGAGGCGGCGCTCGACAAGCTGGGCCACTTCGCCAAGGAGCCCGCGGGCGCGGAGCTGGTGAGCTGGGCGCGGCGGCTGTCGGACGGCATCGCCGAGCAAGTCCAGGGGCGCGCCGCATGAAAGGCTACCTGTGGACGGGGGGACCCGGTAGCGCTGCCTCGGAGGCGCCGCCAGCGGAGGGCCGGCTGGCGCCCTGGGAAGCCATCGCGGTGGACGCGGTGGGCAACGTCATTGAGTTCTGGGGGTTCAAGCGCAACCAGGGCCGGGTCTGGGCCCTGCTGTACCTGCGTGGTGAGCCCCTGACCGCGGGTGAAATCGAGCGGGAGCTGGACCTGTCCAAGGGCGGGGTCTCCATGCTGCTGCGCGATCTGGAGCGCTGGGGCGTCATCCAGCGCGTGCGCCTGCCCCAGGACACCGTCTGGCGTTACGGCGCGGAGAACGATCTGGTCCGCATGGTGACGCACGTCATCGAGGAGCGCGAGGCGGGCTTCGTCGCGCGCATCCGCGCCGACCTGGCGGAGGCCCGGCGGCTGGCCGAGACGCAGGATGGGCTGTCCCCGGAGCGGCTCCAGCGGCTGGAGAAGATGGCCACGCTGGCCGAGCACGTGGAGCGCGCGCTGCGGCTGTTCATCAAGACGTCCCGGCTGGACGTGTCCGGTGTGCTGTCCGTGTTCCGGGACGAGGCCACTGGGTCGCGCCGGGGCTCGAAGTAGCCTGGAGGAGGGTCGGACATGGATTCGCACTACGATCAGGTGATGAAGGCGCGTGCGGGGGCGGACCCGTCGGCCACGCGCCTGTACTTCGCGTACTCGACCATCCTGGACCGCGCCGCGTTCGAGGAGTGGCGCTCACAGCACAGCTACGACTTCTTCGAGTTGCCCGAGGGGCGGCTGGCCGAGGCCCTGGATGTGGACCTGGTCTATGACTTCCCGTCGCGCTGGTGGGGCGGGCGTGTCGCGGGGCTGGCGGACTCCGCGGGCCAGAAGGTGTACGGCCGCCTGTTCGAGATTCGCGGCCAGGACTGGCCCATCATCCAGCACAAGGAAGGCTTCGTGACGAGCATGTGCGTGGAGCGACCGGTGCGCGTGCGGGTGGACGGTCAGGAGCTGGAGGCCACGGCCTTCGTCACGAATCCACGGCGTGCGTCGGCGGAGGGCTCCATCAGCCCCCGCTTCGTGGACGCGCTGGTGCGTGGCGCCCAGTCCGCGGGCCTACCGGCGGACTACGTGGAGCGGCTGAAGCGCGGCGAGTAGCCGGCGCGGGCACTCCGTAAGCCCCCGGACAGAACGCGGCGGGGTGCCTTCCCTCCGCGCCGGGAGTGCGCAGCTTGGGCCGCGCGTATGTTCTTCTTCTTTTCGAACCGGCTCGGCTGTATCGGCAGCATCCTGGTGTCCGTCGCCCTGAGCGCGGTGCTCTACTTCCTGTTCATGCGCTGAGGCCGGCCCCTGGGCTCGGCTCACGGCTGGCCGTGCCACAGGTCGTCCGAGTCCTCGGCGTCCAGCGGATGGATGGTGATCTCGCGCCCGTCCTTGTCGGGCGTGCTGCGCACCGCCTCCGTCTCGTCCGGCGTTCGAGGCGCCCGCTCCGAGAAGCTGTCGTTCTGGAGGTGGCGCTGACGCTGCTCACTGGTCCCGCCGTACCCCTCGCTGATCTTCTTCTTCGTCATCCCCGTCCTCCTGGTGAGTCGATCGCCCAGGAGTAGGCTGGGGTCGAATGAAGGAGGGAGCAAGCGGCGGTGCCTGCTCGCCTGGTGTGCGGGCGGTGTGTCGGAATCCCGCCGGGCAATGCCTACATGAACATCAGAGCAGGAGTCCCGGGGTTGCTGATCGGGGCCGACTGCCTGCCCGGATGTTCAGTGTGTCGTGCGGCGACTGGCTGGGTCGTGCCTACATGAACGGACTAGCAGGCATTCTCGACCTCATCTGTGCGCTCAGTGCCGCGCCTCATGCTGATCGCCGCCTGTGACTGATTGGATGTTTAGTGGTTCGAGCACTGTCTGAAATGATCATGCCTACATGATGTCATGTTCAGTGGCACCACGGGACTGATCGCTGTCTTCAGGCTGACTGGATGTTCAGTGATTTCGGGAGCCCCTGAATGCCAACACCCACATGCCTGGATGTTCAGTAAGTCCACTGCGCCTGATGATGGTGCATGTATATTTGTCTGTCTGTCATTGGTGCTTGCCTTTGATGTCTGTGTTTCACCGTTGCTCAGTGCGGAGAGGCATTGAAGGGCTCGCTGGAGCGCAGGCTGATTCACGCGTGGGGCGGCGGCTGCTCCGGCCGAACGTCGCTTCGCGGAGCAGGGGGGAATCACATTGTCGGGTGAACCCATGCCACTGGGAGGGCAACCATGGCGAAGACGAACGACACCAGGCGACGAGGCGGGCGGAGCAGGGGGCGGACGGCGCGCACGGAATCGGAGCCTCAGAGGAGCCAGGAGGTGGAGCGCAAGCAGGGCCGCAAGTCCGTGGGGCGCGCCGCGACCTCGGGACGGCGGGGAGCGGTCGTCGCCGTCGCCCCCGAGCTCGCGCACTGCGCCTTGAAGCAGGAACCCGAGCGCGTGCTGCCCGCGGACCTCAATCCGCACCGGGTGCATCTGATCCGGGTGAACGAGAAGAAGTGGGCCAACGGCACCGTGCTGCGCTACTACTTCTTCGACCGGTCCACGGATGGGGAGAACGTTCGGCTCCAGGACGGCGGCACGCAATGGATACCGTGGACCACGACGGACGCCGAGAAGGACGTCGTGCGCGAGGCCTTCCGCCGATGGAAACAGGTGGGCATCGGCCTGGAGTTCAAAGAGGTGAAGTCCCGGAGCGAGGCGGAGCTTCGCATCGGCTTCATGCGCGAAGACGGTGCCTGGTCCTTTGTCGGGCGCGACGTCCTCCGGCATGGTCCGGACGAGCGGACCATGAACTTCGGTTGGGATTTGACCGAGAGCAGCCGGGAGCTCGACACCGCCATCCATGAGATAGGGCACTCGCTGGGCTTCCCGCACGAGCACCAGAACCCCAACGCCGGCATCGTGTGGGACGAGGAGGCCGTCTATGCGGCGCTCGCGAAGCCGCCCAACCGCTGGAGCCGGCAGACGACCTTCTTCAACATCATCCGGCAGTTGGACCCCACCTCGGTGGAGGGCTCCACCTGGGATCCAGACTCCGTGATGCACTATCCCTTCGGTCCGGGCCTCATCAAGGAGCCCAGGCCCTACTTCGACAAGGGCCTGAATCCGAAGGGCGGCATCTCCGACCGGGACAGGGAATGGGTGAAGCGCCTCTATCCGCCCATCGCGGAGAAGGACCTCACGCCGCTCCAGCCCTTCCAGTCCGTGAGCCTGGCGCTCAAGCCCGGCCAGCAGCGCAACTTCACCTTCACCGC
The DNA here is from genome assembly GCF_013372605.1 of Myxococcus sp. AM009. Classification (NCBI taxonomy): domain Bacteria; kingdom Pseudomonadati; phylum Myxococcota; class Myxococcia; order Myxococcales; family Myxococcaceae; genus Myxococcus; species Myxococcus sp. AM009. The sequence goes on along the minus strand of NZ_JABXEP010000011.1, from coordinate 22,884 downwards.
GCCGGAGACCCGCGAGTTCGAGCTGCGGACCTTCGGCACGTCGGACACGGTGATGGTGCTGTTCGACAACACCCAGGGCGCCTACCAGTTCCTGACGGGCGCCGACGACAGCGGCCAGGACGTCAACGCGTCCCTGAAGCTCAAGCTCTTTCAGGGACGCGAGTACGTGCTTCGCGTCCGGATGTTCTACGAGGAGCGGGCAGGGGAGTCCGCGGTGATGCTGTGGTGAACGCCCCCGCGCCCAGGCCCTGGCTCAGCCCGGCGTGAACCACAACACGGACAACGGGGGCAGGGTGAGGGTGGCCGACGCCGGCTGGCCATCCCAGCCCGTGGGCTCGGTGTGAATTTGCCCCATGTTGCCCAGGTTGGAGCCGCCGTACTGCTCGGCGTCCGTGTTGATGAGCTCCACGTAGCGGCCCTGCAGCGGGAAGCCCACGCGGTAGTCCTCCCGCACCGTCGGCGACAGGTTGGCGATACACACCACGTGCCGTCCTGGCTGACGCGCGCGCCGGACGAAGGCGAACACGTTGTACGCGGCCGAGTCCGGCTGGAGCCACTGGAAGCCCACGGGCTCGCCGTCCGCGTCGTGAAGCGCGGGCATGTCCCGGTAGATGCGGTTCAGGTCGGAGACGAGCTGGAGGATGCCGTGGTGCCCCGCATCGTGCGTCAGGTGCCAGTCCAGGCTCTTGTCGTGGTTCCACTCCGCCGGCTGGCCGAACTCGCCGCCCATGAAGACGAGCTTCTTGCCCGGGTGCGCCCACATCCAGGCGAACAGGGAGCGCAGGTTGGCGCGCTTCTGCCACGGGTCGCCCGGCATGCGCCCATACAGGCTGCCCTTTCCGTGCACCACCTCGTCATGGCTCAGCGGCAGCATGAACTGCTCGCTGAACGCGTACAGCAGGCCAAACGTGAGCTGGTTGTGGTGGTACTGCCGGTAGATGGGGTCCTTGGAGAAGTACGACAGCGTGTCGTGCATCCACCCCATGTTCCACTTGTAGTCGAACCCCAGGCCGCCGTCGGACACCGGCGCGGACACCTTGGGCCAGGCCGTGGACTCCTCCGCGATGATGACGACGCCCGGGTGCTTGCGGTGGACCGTTTCGTTCAGCTCGCGCAGGAACTGGATGGCCTCTTCGTTCTCCCGTCCGCCCCAGCGGTTGGGAATCCATTCGCCCTGCTTGCGGCTGTAGTCGAGGTAGAGCATCGACGCCACCGCGTCCACGCGCAGCCCGTCAATGTGGTACTCCTCAATCCAGAACAGCGCGTTGGCGATGAGGAAGTTGCGCACCTCGTTGCGGCCGAAGTTGAAGACCAGCGTGCCCCAGTCCGGCTGCGCGCCCTTGCGCGGGTCGGCATGCTCATACAGCGCCGTGCCGTCGAACTGTCCCAGCGCGTGCAGGTCGCGCGGGAAGTGTCCGGGCACCCAGTCCACGAGCACTCCGATGCCTTCCTGGTGCATGTGGTCGATGAAGAAGCGCAGGTCGTCCGGGTGGCCGAAGCGCGCCGTGGGGGCGTAGTAGCCACCGACCTGATAACCCCAGGAGCCCCCGTAGGGGTGCTCGGCCACGGGGAGCAGCTCGATGTGCGTGAAGCCGGTGAACTTGATGTACTCGGCCAGCGCGGGGGCCAGCTCCCGGTACGTCATGGGCCGGTCGCCGTCCTCCACCACCCGGCGCCAGCTGCCCAGGTGGACCTCGTACACGCTCCACGGCTGGTGATGGACGTCCCGCCGCTGCGCGCGTTGCTCCAGCCACGCCGCGTCGCCCCAGGTGTAGCGCGCCAGGTCGTGCACCACGGAGGCCGTGGCGGGGGGGACCTCGGTGCGGAAGGCGAACGGGTCCGCCTTGAGGACGTTGGGGCCGCCCTGGCCGGGGCGAATCTCGAACTTGTACCGGGTGCCTTCGCCCACCTCGGGAACGAAGAGCTCCCAGATGCCGGAGGAGCCCATGCGGCGCATGGCGTGCAGCCGGCCGTCCCAGCCGTTGAAGTCACCGACGACGGACACGCCCGCCGCCGTGGGGGCCCACACCGCGAACGAGGTGCCGCGCACGCCGTTGTGATGCAGCAGGTGCGCGCCCATGCGCTCCCAGAGGCGCTCATGGCGGCCTTCACCGGCGTAATACAGGTCCATCTCCCCCAGGGTGGGGAGGAAGCTGTACGGGTCGCGGAGCGTGAAGACGCGCTTGCCGGGGTACTCCACCTCCAGCAGGTAGTTGAACGTCTGGTCCTTGCCGTTGATGCGGGCCTCATGGACGCCGCCCAGGCGGTGCGTCATCGCGACGCGACCGCCGGACTCTGGCAGCACGTGGATGGCCACGGCGTCCGGGCGGAAGGCGCGAATCACCACGCCATCCCCATCCGGGTGGATGCCCAGGACGGAGTGGGGCTCCGGATGCCGCAACTCCACGACGCGCTGAAGCTCCGCGTCGATCTGGGCCTTGTCGGCTGGCTTCCTCACTTGGATGCCTCCATGCGCAAGAGGGCCTGGACGGGGATGCGCACCCAGTCGGGCCGGTTCTGCATTTCGTACCGCACTTCGTAGAGGAGCTTCTCCAACTCGAACGCGCGCAGCATGACGTCGAAGGCGTCTTCGTCCGTGGGCAGGAAGGCCGCGCCGCGCGTCACCTGCCGGTAGCCTTCCACGAAGGCGTCGCGGATGGTGTTGATGCGCTCGTGGGGCGTGCCACCCTCCAGCGCCACCGTCGCCTCCGCGTAGTCGAACGAGCGGATCATCCCCGCCACGTCGCGCAGCGCGCTGTACTTCTCCCGGCGGGCGGTGAAGGAGCGCGCGGGCTCGCCCTCGAAGTCGAAGAGGAGCCACTGGTCCTTGGCGCGCAGCACCTGCCCCAGGTGGAGGTCGCCGTGGATGCGAATCTTCTGGCCGGAGGGCGACACCTGCGCCAGGCGCCTGGCGTACTCGATGAGGTCCTCGCGCCGGTGCTCCAGCTCCGGGTTCTGCCGGCTGGCGTCCGCCAGCGTCACGCCCAGCTCCCCGACGATGGAGGCGCTCCAGCGCTGGAGGTCCTCTTGCAACAGCGGCTCCGGCGTGAAGGCCGGGTCTTCGTCGGTCGCCGAGGCGAACGCCAGGTGGAGCTCGCCCAGACGCGCGCCCAGGTCTCGCATCTCTGACTGGAAGCGCTCACCCACGGCGCGTTCCTGGCGCAGCCGGTCCAGCGTGTACTTCCAGCCGTCCGTCGCATCCGGCACGAAGCGGTGGGCCACCGCGAGCGTCGCGCCCGCCGCCCCTTCCAACTGCAGCGCGCCCAACAGCGTCGGCGTGGCGCGGAACGACGTCCTGGTCGCGAGGAAGCGGCCCACCTCATGCTCCGGATTCACGCCGGCTTCCAGCTTGCGGATGATCTTCAGGATGACCTGCTCACCCAGCACCACCGAGGTGTTGCTCTGCTCCACCTGCAGCCGCCGCACCTCCGGTGACGCGGGGAGGGCGAGCAAGCCGTCCTGACCGCCAATCCATTCGCCTTGCACGCGGCCGGACGCGGACGCCACCTGGCCTCCGGTCCGGATGAGGTCGAAGAGGCCCCGCAGGCACTCGTCGCTCTCCAGCGCGTCCCGCACGCCCTCCGTGGAGGGATGCACGGGCAGCAGGTAGCGCTCCGGGCTGCCCAGCTCGTAGATGACGTCCACCACGGCGAGGCTGAAGGAGCAGCCGCCTGATTCGATGGTGGCGTGGTCCATCACCGTGACTTGCTTGATGGGCCAGGCCTTGCCGCTGAACCAGCGCTGGTGCTTGAGGTAGTCAGGCAGCTTGGTCAAATCGAGGGTCATCATTCGAGGCTCCTCACCTGCTGCGGCCTGTCCAGCCGGAACCACAGGAACATGTAGGGGCCCATGGAGAGCTGATACGGCAGCTCACCCACCCGCGGGAAGGGGGTCTCTCCAATCAACTCCACCGGCACCGAGCCCTCCCAATCACGCATGTCGAGCACCGCGGGCTGGGCGAAGCGCGACAGGTTGCACACCACGAGGACTGTCTGGCCTTCCCATTCACGGATGAAGGCCAGCACCTTGCGGTTGTCCGTCTGGAGGAAGCGCAGGTTCCCCAAGGAGAAGACAGGGTAGCGCTGGCGGATGCGAATCATCCGCTTCACCCAGTGCAGGAGGCTGGACTTCACCCGATCCTGGGCTTCCACGTTGATGGACTGATAGCCGTACACCGGGTCGGCGATGACGGGCGCGTACAGGCGTGCGTAGTCCGCGCGGCTGAAGCCCGCGTTGCGGTCTCCCGTCCATTGCATGGGCGTGCGCACGCCGTTGCGGTCGCCCAGGTAGATGTTGTCGCCCATGCCAATCTCGTCCCCGTAGTAGAGGACGGGCGTGCCGGGCAGGGTGAAGAGCAGGCTGTGCATCAGCTCGATGCGCCGGCGGCCGTTGTCCATCAGCGGCGCCAGCCGGCGGCGGATGCCCAGGTTGATGCGCATGCGCGGGTCGGTGGCGTACTCCCGGTACATGTAGTCCCGGTCTTCGTCCGTCACCATCTCAAGCGTCAGCTCGTCATGGTTGCGCAGGAAGATGGCCCACTGGCAGTTGTCCGGGATGTCCGGCGTCTGCTGCATGATTTCGACGATGGGCGTGCGGTCCTCGCGGCGCACCGCCATGAAGAGGCGGGGCATCACCGGGAAGTGGAAGCCCATGTGGAACTCGTCGCCGTCGCCGAAGTACACGCGTACGTCGGCCGGCCACTGGTTCGCCTCCGCCAGCAGCATCTTCCCCTGGTATTCCGCGTCGATGGTCTTCCGCAGGCGCTTGAGGAAGGCGTGCGTCTCCGGGAGGTTCTCGCAGTTGGTGCCTTCGCGCTCGAAGAGGTAGGGCACGGCGTCGCAGCGGAACCCGTCCACGCCCATGTTGAGCCAGAAGCGCATGACGTCCAGCATGGCCTCCTGCACTTCGGGGTTGTCGTAGTTGAGGTCCGGCTGGTGGCTGAAGAAGCGGTGCCAGAAGTACTGCTTGGCCACGGGATCCCACGTCCAGTTGGAGCGCTCCGTGTCCAGGAAGATGATGCGCGCGCCTTTGTACTGCTCGTCGGTGTCGCTCCAGACGTACCAGTCGCGCTTGGGGCTGTTGGGGTCGCTGCGCGCCTCCTGGAACCAGGGGTGCTGGTCACTGGTGTGGTTCACCACCAGCTCGGTGATGACGCGGATGTCGCGCTTGTGCGCCTCATCCACCAGCCGCTGGAAGTCCGCGAGCGTGCCGTAGTCCGGGTGGACGCCGTAGAAGTCCGCGATGTCGTAGCCGTCATCGCGCAGCGGTGAGGGGTAGTGGGGCAGAAGCCAGAGGCAGTTGATGCCCAGGTCCTGGAGGTACGGGAGCTTCTCTATCAGGCCGGGGATGTCCCCGTGGCCGTCGCCGTTGGAGTCATGGAAGGCACGAAGGTGCAGCTCGTAGATAAGAGCCTTCTTGTACCAGAGGGGATCCAGGTCCATACGCCTCTCGGGGTGTCACTCGTAGTAGTCGAACGCGTTCTCGGTGCGGCGGAACCGGTGGACGGCCCAGAGGGCCGCGGGCTGCTCGGGCGTCAGGCGCACCTGTACGTCGGGACCCTGCCACAGCGAGCGTTGGTCCGACATCAACTCGTGCACCTGATACGTCTCGTCGGGGCGCGCGCCCAGCCACTCCAGCGGGACGTGCAGCAGCGCCTCCTGGGCGGCATACGGGTCCAGGCTCACGGCCATCAGCACGATGCTGCCGCCGTCGGGCGTGCGCTTGCCGTAGAAGAGGACGCGGTCGTTGTTCGACGAGAAGAAGCGCAGCGTCCCGTACTGGTGCAGCGCGGGGTGCGTGCGGCGCGCGGCGTTGAGGCGCGCAATCCAGTCCCGGATGTTGCCGGGCCGGTCCCAATCCCATGCGACCAACTGGTACTTCTCCGAATCGGTGTACTCCTCCTTGCCCGGGATGGGGCGGCCTTCGCACAGCTCGTAGCCGCAGTACATGCCCCACACCGAGGAGAGTGTGCCCGCCAGCGCCGCGCGCAGGCGGAAGGCGCCAGGCCCCGCGTTCTGGAGGAACTCCGGGAGGATGTCCGGCGTGTTGGGCCAGAGGTTGCCGCGGAAGTAGTCGGACACCGGCGGCTGGGTGAGCTCCTCCAGGTACTCCTGGAGCTCGCCCTTGAAGTTGCGCCAGGTGAAGTAGGTATACGACTGGGTGAAGCCCACCTTGCCCAGGGCCTTCATCACCTTGGGCCGGGTGAAGGCCTCGGACAGGAAGAGGACCTGCGGATGGGCCTCCTGCACGCGGCGGATGAGCCAGGCCCAGAACTGCGTGGGCTTGGTGTGGGGGTTGTCCACGCGGAAGGTGTTCACCCCGTGCTTCACCCAATGGAGGACGACCGACTCCAGCTCCGCCCAGAGCGACTCCCGGGCGGGGCCCATCCAGTCGAAGTTGACGATGTCCTCATAGCGCTTGGGCGGGTTCTCCGCCGTCTTGATGGTGCCGTCCGGCCGGTGCTGGAACCACTCCGGATGCTCCTTCACATAGGGGTGGTCCGGTGAGCACTGGAACGCCAGGTCCAGCGCCACCTCGATGCCGTGCGCCTGCGCCGTCTCCACGAAGTGCCGGAAGTCCTCCAGCGTCCCCAGCTTCGGGTGCACGGCCTTGTGGCCGCCTTCCGAGGCGCCAATGGCCCAGGGGCTGCCCACGTCGTCGGCCGCCGCGGTGAGGCTGTTGTTCTTGCCCTTGCGCGCCGTGCGGCCAATGGGGTGGATGGGCGGGAGGTAGACGGTGTCGAAGCCGAGCTGCTGGATGTACGGCAGCCAGGCCTCCGCGTCCCGGAACGTGGCGTGGGTGACGCCGTCGCGCAGCGCCGAACGGGGGAAGAATTCGTACCACGCGCTGAAGCGGGCCTTCTGCCGGTCCGCGAAGACCTCCAGCACCTTGTCGTAGCGGCGGGCCAGCGACCGGTCCGGATGGGCCGAGGCCACGTCGGCCAGCTCGGGCGCCAGGGCCACGGCGAGGAGGTCAGGGGAGGGGGCCTGTCGCAGCCGGGCAGCCGCTTCGGTCAACACCCGCGCGTCGTCCAACTGCTTCGCCGAGCGGGCTCGGGCGGCGGCGCCTTCCAGCAGGGCGGCGCCTTCCAGCAGCTCGCTGCGCACGTCGCGGCCCGCGTCGACCTTGCGCTTCAGCTCGGACGTCCAGGTCCGGAAGAGGTCTGGCCAGGCTTCTATCGTGTACTCGTAGCGGCCGTTCCGCGTCAGGGGGAAGTCGCCTTCCCACCGGTCATTGCCGAGGAAGCGCATGGGCACTTCCGCCCAGTCGGTCTGCTGGGATTTGGGTGTCACCTGGCGCCAGCGGATGACGGCGACGAGGACGTCATGGCCTTCCTTGAAGACATCGGCCTTGACGGTGCACCGCTCTCCCACGATGCGCTTCACGGCGTGGCGTCCCGCGTCCAGCTCGGGGCTGACTCCCTCGATGAATACGCTTCCGAGTCGTTCAGTCATGGTGGCTGGCGGCCCTTATAGGTCTTGGGTTGTGATGGCCTCGCGGCGAATCGCGATTGTTGTCGATGCTGGACGGCTTGCGCGCCGGCCGCGTTGGCTCGTCAACGTTAAGGATGGGGGCGGGCACTGCCCACCCTGGAAGGCACAGCGCGCCCGGGCGCCCGCCTGCCGATACTTGAAGCTGGGAACTGCCCTGCTGATTGAGCTATCCGGGACGAACATGGCGCCTCCTTCCTCCGCTGTGCTCCGAGCAAGCGACCCTGCGCTGGACCTGGCCCTCCTCCGGCAGGTCGCCCTGGGAAGCCCGCGGGCCATGCGCGACGTCTACACGCGCTGCGGCGGACGGTGCTTCGCCATCGCGTTGCGGTTGCTACCAAACCACGCTGACGCGGAGGAGGTGTTGCAGGAGACCTTCCTGGAGGTCTGGCGGCGCGCCAGAGAGTTCAATCCAGAACGCGGCGGCCTGGAGGCCTGGGTGACGACGATTGTGCGCACGCGCGCCATCGACCGGCTGCGGGCGCAGGGAACAGCGGCCCGCCTGGTGGAGGGCGCGGCGCGCCAGGCGCCTCCGGTCAGCGCCGCGCCCGACGCGCCCGACGAAGCGGCCAGCCAAGGGGAGGCGCGTGTCCGGGTGGTGGCCGCGCTGGCCCAGCTCCCGCCGGAGCAGCGCGAGGTGGTGGCGCTGGCCTACTTCGAAGGCCTCTCCCAGCGGGAGATTGCCGAGCGCACCGGCGACCCGTTGGGCACGGTGAAGACGCGCGCGCGGCTCGCGTTGGAGAAGCTGGGGGCGCTCCTGGAGGTGCTGCGCCCAAGCGCCTGAGATTCCCTCAACGGCCCTTCTTGCGCTCCGTCTTCGCCGACGGGGCCTCTCCGTAGCCGGGCACCACGAGCCCGAGCGTCTGGACGAAGTTGACCGCGGCCTCCACGGGGATGCGCGTGGCCTTCACCCGGTTGCGCGCGGGGTCGATGAACACGCCCTTCGCGGTCCCGAAGTCCGCCTTCGTGAGCGTGCAGCCTCGGAAGTTGCTGCCGGTGATGTCCGACTCGCTGAAGTCCGACTCGGACAGGTCCGTGTCGATGAAGTTCAGCTCCATCGCAGTGCAGCGCAGGAACGCCGTCTTCCGCAGGCTGAGCCCCGCGAAGGTGCAGTAGCGCAGGTTGGAGCCGTCGAAGGTGACCTCGGGGAAGGTGCCCACGTCGCTCCAGTCGATGCCCATCAACTTGGAGCTTTCGAACCGCACGTCTCGCAGGGAGGTCTCCGTGAACCGCGCGCGCGTGAGGTCGCAGCCGGTGAAGACGCAGGCCTCCATCCGAGTCCTCGTCCAGCGGCTCTCCTGCAGGGTGCAGTCGCGGAAGGTGCAGCGGTAGAACTCCTTCCCGCCGAGGTCCGCCTCCTGCAGGTTCAGGTCGGCGAAGGTCTCGTTCTCGAAGCTGTCTTCTTCATGGAGGCGCTGGGAGGACATGGCGGGCCCGTCACTAACGCCAGTGGGCGCTCGCTGGCCAAGGCATTTCGCTCCGGGCATCTATCCATGACGCACGGTGAAGGCCGCCAACACGGGCCCGGCAAGGCGGGTGTTCGCGGGAGACGTCGGCCCTCCTTCGGGGAGCTGAGTGAGGAGCGCTTCCAGTGCGGGCTTCATCTCCTCGAAGGCGGCGGTGGCCGCCGCCGCGTTGTCGAAGAAGCGGTGGTAGAGGAGCCAGCCGGTGACGGAGCAGGCAATGGCGTGGAAGGAGCGGGTGTCATCCAGCTCGTAGGTGAGCCGCGCCAGCCCGCCGAAGTCCTCATCCCGCGCGATGATGCCGCCCTGGGTCCCCATCCACCCGATGGAGCCCCCGTCTTCATATGGCCGCCACGCCGCGTCTTCCGAACGTCCCACCATCCACCCCTTGCGAGGAAACCGGCGCCATCATGCGTGGCTCGGGGCGGACGCTCCAGGGCTCCGAGGCCTCCGCTTCGTCGGGCGGTGGACGTCGGACCGGCGCGGCGGAGGTAGGGAAGGGGAGCACGCCGCTGTTCGCGGAACAGTTGACGCGGGGCGGTTTGTGCCCGGCGAGGCGTCGTCCTAACCTGCCATGTCCATGAAGGCGATCCTCGTCTCCCTTTTCCTGTTGGGCTCGGCGCCGGAGTCCAGCGCGCCAGCGATTCCGCCCGAAGCGCTCGCGGCGCCCCCTGTCGCGGATGAGTCTCCCACCGCGTGGTCCTGCACCGTGGACACCCTGCGCGCTGGAAAGGAATGCGTCTTTGAGGCGGACCTGTCCGCGGGCTCGCCCAGCGATGCGCAGGACGCGTCCAACAAGAAGCTCCTCCAGGACGTGAGCCGCGCGCTGTGCACGGAGGCGGTGGGCAACATCCGCGAGGGCCGCCCGGACGCGACGCTCACCGCGCTCTGTGAGCGGCGCTACATCACCGCCGTGGACCAGTGCGGCCTGGAGGGCACGTCGTTCGTGGTGGATGCCAAGGGCCGCTTCGCTCCCGGCGCTCGCTCCTGCTACCGCGCGCTGGCCAGCGTCCTTCAAGAGGTGCAGTTCATGGCCACGGTGGCCTCGCCGTGCTGCGAGTGCGCCGCCCGCGCCAACTGTCCGGGCACCGCGGACCGCTGCTATGCGGAGGTCGCCCAGCAAGCCACCGCGCCCCAGACGCAGGCGTGCCTGAGTGACAGGTGCGCGGATGCGTGCGCCGTCGTGCTGCCGGCGCCTCGCTCCGGTGCGCACCCCGCGCCCACCGTCCAGCAGCGCAACCGCTCCACCAGCCCTGGCTCCGCTTCCCTCTAGGGGTTCCGCCCATGCGCCATCCTTCCTGGAAGCTGTCCACCTGGGCCCTGCTGGGCTCGTTCGCCGCCGGCTGCGGCGCCTCGCATTCCCATGTGACGTGGTCTGAGGACGCGCCGCACCCGAAGGAGGAGGTGTTCGCCGTCAGGCCTCCGCCGGAGCCGCCCGCGCCCAGCCCCACCGCGGACCCCAGGGCCTTCGCCGCCCGGTACGCCAACCCGGCCGTGTGTGAAGCCGCCGCGCGGCGCCTCCAGGGCGCTTCACGGGATGAGGCGTGGGATGGCCTGAAGGCCTGCATCGAGCACACGCCCTTCACCCAGCTCAACGCGCTGCTGGGCCGCGCCTGGGCGAAGGAGCTGAGCGTCCGTCCCGAAGGCGCGAAGCTCATCGCCCGCGTGGTGGCCCAGCGCGGTGGCAGCGTGACGGGCGAGCTGCGCTACCTCCAGGAGAAGCAGATCCCCATCTTCTCGCTGACCTCCGCCATGGATCGGCCGGACACGTACAAGGGCCGCTACGTGCTGCTGCGCGCTCAGGTCGCGGACCAGCGCTCGGAAGGTGCGCGACCCACGGTGTGGCTGGTGGAGCAAGCCCTGCGCTCCGTCCAGACGGACGAGGTCGTGGGTTATGGCGAGCGCATCGACTCCGTCATCGCGTACTCGGGTGACGTGGGCGGGCGCGGCGCGGTGACCACGGCGGAGCGCTCCGGCCGCGGCACCACGCGGCGCTTCGTGGAGAACATCTCCGACGAGACGGGCCGCGAGGCACTCGGCCGTCTGGCCAGCGCCGACCCGTTCCTGGAGACCCGGCGCGACTACGTCATCCTCGCGCGCTTCGACGGCGTCCGCCTCACGTCGGGCGGCGCGGAGACGGATGACGAGGCGCCGCGCATCCCGGTGCTGACCATCGTCAGCTACCACGCGCCGCAGGCGCTCGTCGTCTACTGAGCGGCCTTCGACGCGGGCTCGTCGCTGAAGGACGGCGGCGGGGTCTGCGTCAGGGCCGGGGCAGGCTGACCGCTGGACATCGCGAGGAGTCCCTTGAAGCACCGGACGGCGAGGAGCCAGTTCTTCGGGCGCTTCAAGTCGAGCCCGCCGACGAGCTGCTTGAGGATGCTGAGCGTGTCGAAATAGACGCGCTCGCAGACCAGCGTCCCGGCTTCATCGAAGATGAAGAACCCCGTCATCCTCACCCGGAAACGGTTGCCCGTCGGCGGTATCGCGCCCAGGGGCCCCAGGTGGGTCCCCATCAGCCAGAACTCCACGATGACGGCGTCGTCACTGTGGCGCAGCGAGATGATTTCGTGGGTCTGGTCCGGGAAGGCGATGCGGGTGTCGCGGTAGTACGTGCGCACCGCGCTGTCGCCATCGTGCACCGTCAGGGTCGGGACCAGCTCGTAATGCGGGTGCGGGAAGGTCGACAGCACCGCGTCCCAGTCCTGCCGGACCTCGTCACGGAAGTGGGCCAATACGAGCTTCTGACGCGCCTGGCGGACCTGTTCGGTGAGCACGCTTGCCTCTTCGCGGCGTGGTGGAATCACCGAGCGTACCCGTGACCGGATTTCCTACGAAAGCCTTGATGACGCAGAAAAAAAACGAGGCGTCGGGGAACTCGCCCCGACGCCTCGCCATGGAAACCGACCCCGCGCCAGTCCCCATGAAACCGTGTGCAGGTCGCGCCCGCGCTACTGCCGGGTCGCGCCCATAATCGTGAAGTGGTGCGCTACATCGCGGCCCGAGCCCACGTCCACCGTCACCGGGTGCTCAGGCGCGGTGGAGGCGCTGACGGAGGCGGGCGGCTCGAGCTGCACCGTGAAGGTGCCCGGGATGAGGAACTTGAAGACCGCATCATAGGTGCCGTCTCCGTCCGCGTCGGCCAGCGCCAGCCGCTCACGGCTGCCCGCCTCGTTCGTCATCACCGCGCTGAAGTCGCCCAGCGTCACCTGACGGCCGTCCACCACTGGCAGCGCCACCGTGGCGGCCGTGTCCGCCGTCACGCGGATGCTGCCGGAGGCCGTCATCTCGGCGGACTTGATGACCGGACTCATCACCCACCTGCCTGAGTTGCCCGCCTCCTTGCCAAAGCTCTGGCCGACGTCGAAGTCCACGAGCAGCACCTTCTGCTCGCCTTCGATGGTCAGCTTCTCGGAGAACTTCACCTTCAGCCCGGACGCGCCGTAGCTGGGCATGTGGAGCTGGCCGCCCACCTGCGTGCCCGCGGGCAGGCCGGCGTAGTCGGCTGACGACGCGAACACGGTCGACGAGCCATCCTCGTTCGCCACCTCAATGTAGCCACCGGTGATGACGAAGCGAAGCTCGGAGTAGTCCCCATTGGGGACCACGGCTTCGGAGACCAGCTCGGACGTCGAATTGGCGAGCTCCAGGAGGTTCACGGTGGCGGGCGAATCGCGCAGCACCACGCGGCCGTCGTCGCCGCCCTGGAGGTAGATTTCAGAGATGGTGACGACGGCGGTGCGGAGGTCGTCCCCCGGCGCGTCGGTCAGCAGCAGGGTGACCTTGCCTTCATTGCCGCCACACGCCATCAGGGGAAGCAGGGCGATGGGCAGCAGGGCCAACAAGCGCGAGCGAAGAGTCATGGTCGGCACGTCCCGAAAGGGGCCCGCCGGAATTCCGGGCCGTTCGATACGTAATGACCCAGCCCGGAAACCTCCGGCCACGCGAACCTGCACACGTCACCGCGAAAGCAGGGCGGCCGGAGGCCTACACCCACTTACGCCGGCGACGTGTCCAGGCCGTGTTTGCGCAGCAGCTTGCGCAGGTACACGCGGTCGATGCCCGCCTCGCGGGCCGCGCGGGACACATTGCCCTCGCAGCGGTCGATGAGGGCGCGCAGGTAGTCGCGCTCGAAGCCTTCGATGATGCGGTCCTTGGCTTCCTTGAAGGGGAGGTCCAGGGAGATGGGGCGCGTGCTCTCCGGGTCGTCCGAAGGCGGCGGCAGGGTGGTGGGGTCCTCGGCGTGGGAGGGCAGGTCCGGGATGTCCGGCAGGGCCTCGTCACCCAGGTTCACCACCCGGTCCACCACGTTGCGCAGCTCGCGGACGTTGCCCGGCCACGGGTACTGCGCGAGCAAAGCGCGCGTCTGGTCCGACAGCGCGCTGGGAGGACGCCCCATGCGTTGCAGCACCGTGTCGACGAGCAGCGGCACGTCCTCCAGTCGCTCCCGCAGCGGCGGAAGGCCGACGCGGAGCACCGCGAGCCGGTGGAAGAGGTCGCCGCGGAAGCGCCCGGTCTGCACCGAGCCCTCCAAGTCCTGGTGCGTGGCCGCGACGACGCGCACGTCGACGGTGCGGTAGTCGTTGGAGCCCACGCGCTTCACCTGTCGGCGCTCCAGCGCGCGCAGCAGCCGGGGCTGGACTTCCAGCGGCAGTTCGCCGACCTCGTCCAGGAACAGCGTGCCGCCGTGGGCGCGCTCGAAGGCGCCCGCGCGGTCGGCGTGCGCGCCCGTGAAGGCGCCTTTCACGTGGCCGAAGAGCTCGCTCTCCAGCAGCGCGGGCGCGATACCCGCCAGGTCGGCGATGACGAAGGGCCCCCGGGCCCGAGGGCTGTGCGTGTGAATGGCCTCCGCGCACAGCTCCTTGCCCGTCCCCGTCTCGCCCTGGATGAGCACGTCCGACTCACCCGCGGACAGCCGCTCCAGCAACGTGAAGAGCTCCCGCATGCGGCGGCTGTTGCCCACCAGCGCGCCGAAGGCGCTGCGCGCGGACAGGGGGCGCGCCCGGGGCCGCTCGCTCTCCGGCATCAGCTTCAGCTCGGTGGTGCCCAGCTTGAGGACCGCGCCCGTGCGCACCTCCAGCTCCTGGAAGCGCATGCCTTCGCAGAAGGAGCCATTGCGCGAGCCCGGGTCCACCGCGCGCACGCCGCTCTCGTTCACCTCGAGGAGGAGGTGCTGCCGCGACACCGCCCGGTCCGAGAGGAGGATGTCCGCATCCCGGCCCGAACCCACGCGATAACGTCCAGGCATCAGCGGCCAGTCGCGGCCAGCGTCCGGACCCGACAACACCACCAGCCGGGTACGTACCCTTTGGACGCGAATGGCCGGCAACGCATCGGTGCGGACCAGCTCGTCGTCCCCGTCCTCATCTCCCAGACTCGCCACGGCGCGGACGATATCACAGCCGCCTTGCGGGGTTGGCCTCCGCATTCCCGGGTTATGCGGTAAACTTTGAAAGGGGGTGTCAGCCGCGATGGCAAGTGCGCCGCGAGAGCGATTCGGCCGGTATGAGCTTCAAGAGCGGGTGGGCCATGGCGGCATGGCGGAGACGTGGCGCGCCCGGCTCCGGGGCGCGGCGGGCGTCACCAAGTCCGTGCTCATCAAGAAGGTGCTCCCGGAGTACGCCAACGACGAAGCCTTCGTGTCCATGTTCATCAGCGAGGCGCGCATCTCCGCCACGCTGTCGCACGGGGCCATTGCCCAGGTCTTCGACTTCGGGAAGGTGGACGGGCAGTACTTCCTGGCCATGGAGTTGGTGGAGGGCCAGCCGCTGAACCGCATCATGAAGCGAGCGCTGCGCTCCGGCTTCCACTCCCTGCCGGTGCCCATCGCCGTCTTCATCGCCATGGAGATGTGCCGCGGCCTGCACTACGCCCACACGCGCGGTGACGAGAAGGGCGAGCCGCTGGGCATCGTCCACCGGGACATCTCTCCCGACAACGTCCTCATCGGCTACGAGGGAGAGGTCAAGATCGTCGACTTCGGCATCGCCAAGGCGCGCTCCCTGCGCAGCTTCAACACCGAGCCCGGCGTGGTGAAGGGGAAGTACCTGTTCTTCTCGCCGGAGCAGGCGCGGGGCGAAGCGGTGGATGCCCGAACGGACGTCTGGGCCACCGGCGTGGTGCTGTTCCAGATGCTCTGCGGCCGGCTGCCCTTGGAGGGCCAGGTCCACACGGTGTTGCAGCGGTTGAACAGCGGCCAGCCGCTGCCCTCGGCGCGACAGGTGCGGTCCGACATCCCCGTGGCGCTGGACGCCATCCTCCAGCGGGCGCTCGCGCTCCGGAAGGACTCCCGTTTCGCGTCCGCTCACGCGCTCGGGGATGCCCTGGCCGGCTTTCTCTACTCGTCCACCCCGCGCTTCTCGCCCATGTCCGTGGCGTACCTGCTGCGGGAGCTGTTCCGCCCCGACCTGGAGGCGCTGGGGGTGGATGCCCGCGTGCCGGCCGCCTTCGCGGAGGAGCTGTCCATCTGGCGCGAGGCGCCCCCGCTGCCAGCGCCCACGCAGCACGGCGTGCCAGCGCTGGACCTGGCGCCGGACTCCCGCACCGAGGAGCGCGGGCCGGTCGAGGTGGACGACGCGGCGCGGGAGGCGCCCGCGCCGCGCGTGACGCGGGTGGGCCTGTTCGCCGAAGGCAGCCGGAGCTCCCAGTGGGTGGCCAGGGTCGGCCTGGTGGTGGCCGCGGTGCTCGCCGCGGTGGCGGTGACGCGGGTGGGGTCCGACTTGCTGGCCGCCGCCAGGGAGGAGGCGCGCGTGCCCGGGCCGCCCGTGGCGCAGCGGATCATTCCTCCCGTCGCAGCCGCCACACGCCCGGTCGCGGCAGCGGCGCCTTCGCGGGCCTCCGCGGCCGTGGTTGAGAGCGCGGATGACGAAGAGGTGTCGGAAAACGCAGACACGCCGGAGGCCGCAGCCGGACGCTCCGGCGTGGCGCGGCCGGTCTCCGGAGCGCGGAGCGGCAAGGTCGTTCCCGCGACTGGCTCGGGCGCACGAGGACCGACGCGGCAGGCCCAGGCGACGCGGCTGGGCGAGGCGGGCAACGCCCTGGCGGCGTCGCAGGTGACGGCGGGGCCCGCGTACAGGGTGCTCATCGCCGGGCGGACCCTCCAGCGCGAGGGGAAGTTCACGGCCGCACGGAGCTCCGCCCGCGAGTGTGTCCGGCTCGAGCCCGACAACGCCGAGTGCTACCTGCTGCTGGGGGCGGTGGAGGTGAAGCTGGGGCGAGTCGAGGAGGGGGCTCGCAACTACCACCGCTTCCTGGAGCTGGCCCCTTCGGACCATCCGCTCGCGAGCACCGTCCTGCGCACCCTGCAGGAGTACGAAGCCCGCCAGCCCGGCCGTCCATGATTCGACGCAACGAGTCATCCGGTTGCGCGCCGGGGGCTTGGAAAAGCGAGGGAGCCTCCCGTACAACGGGGCTCGCATGACGCACCTCCGCTTTCCTCGACTCCTGACGCTCCCTGCGCTGCTGACGGCGGCCGCATGTGGTGAGTCTGACTCCATCCCTGTCCGGACCTGTGACGTGACGTTGACCTACGCACCGCAGCAGTCCGTCGCGGGCGACGTTCAGGTCATGGGGGAGTGGAACAACTTCGCCTCCCTGCCTCAGGCCATGACCGACCGGGGCGACGGCGTGTTCACGCTCCGCCTGGAGGGGCTGGAGCCGCGCGACTACGGCTACCGCTTCGTGCTGGGCGACAAGCAGGAGCTGGACCCGGAGAACCCGTACTCGCGTTGGGTTCGCGCGGAGGAGTATTCGCGCCTCACCGTGCCGGACTGTCGCCAGCCCGTGCTGGAGCTGAACCGCTTCACGGTGACGCCCGAGGGCGCGCTGGACGTGGCCGTCTCCTACCTCGATGGGACTGACAAGGCCGGCCCGGCGGGTGAGGGCCTGGTGCTGTCGCTGGACGGGACGCCCCGGCCGGACGCCTATGACGCCGCTACCGGCCGCTTCAGCCTGAAGGTGCAGGGCCTGGCGCAGGGCAAGCACCACGTGAAGGTGGTGGCCCGGGACAGCCAGGGCCGAGAGGCGGAGCCGCTCTACCTGCCGTTCTGGGTGGAGCCGGAGCGGTTCCGCTGGGAGTCGGGGCTGATGTACTTCGCGTTCACCGACCGCTTCAACAATGCCCGGCCGGAGAACGACGGCCCGGTGGCGGACGTGGACCCCATCGCCAACTACCTGGGCGGTGACTTCGCGGGCATCACCCAGAAGCTGGAAGAGGGCTACTTCGACGCGCTGGGCGTGCGCACGCTCTGGATTTCGCCGGTGGATCAGAACCCGGAGGGGCGCTTCATCGGCACCGGCGGCAAGTACTACACGGGCTACCACGGCTACTGGCCGTCGAAGCCGCGCGAGACGCAGCACCGCTTCGGTTCGCTGGAGGAGCTGCGCGCCCTCACCCAGGCCGCGCACAAGCGGGGCATCCGCGTCATCGCCGACCTGGTGCTCAACCACGTCCACCAGGAGCACCCCTACTGGACGAACCACGGCCAGGAAGGCTGGTTCAATACTTCCGCCAGCTGCGTGTGCGGCTCGCAGGACTGCGACTGGGAGGCCCAGCGCCTCATCTGCAAGTTCACGGACTACCTGCCGGACTTCAACTGGCGCTCCACGGACTTCGTGGACCAGTTCGCCGCGGACACGCTGTGGTGGCTGGAGCAGGCGGACTTCGACGGCTTCCGCCTGGACGCGGTGAAGCACATGGAGCAGGTGGCCGGGCGCACCATCCGCGGGAAGCTGAAGGAAATCACCGCCATGACGGGCACCGAGTTCTACCTGGTGGGCGAGACGTTCGTCGGCGCGGACGGCCGTTCGCAGATTGCCCGCTACATCAGCCCGCGTGAGCTGGACGGGCAGTTCGACTTCCCCCTGTACTGGCCGGTGCGCGAGGCCTTCGCGGACGGCCAGGGCCTGCAGCGCGTGGACGACGCGGTGCGCGCCAACGAGGTCTTCTACGCGCCGGGGACGCTCAACTCGCCGTTCCTGGGCAACCACGACGTGGCGCGCTTCATCTCCCAGGCCGCGGGGCAGCTGCAAGGGGAGGGGAGCGACCCCTTCGGCCCCAACCGCCCGTCCGCGGTGGTGACGGACCCGACCGCCTTCGAGAAGATGAAGTACGGCTTCACCTTCGTGCTGACGCAGCCGGGCGTGCCGCTGGTGTACTACGGCGACGAGGTCGGCCTGCCGGGCGCGGGGGATCCGGACAACCGCCGCTTCATGCGCTTCGGCGGCACGCTGGCGCCGCTGGAGCAGGAGCTGCTCGGCTTCGTGCAGAAGCTGGGGCAGGCGCGCCTGGCGCACGAGGCGCTGCAGACGGGCGCGCGGCGGACCCTGCGCGTGGAGAACGACCTCTACGTGTTCCAGCGCGATCTGCCGGACGGGCGGGGCGCTCTGGTGGCCATCAACCGCGGCGCCGTGGAGCGCTCACTGGTGCTGGAGCTGATGGGGAGCCTGGCCGCGAGCAGCGACACCTACGCGGACATCTTCACGGGGCAGACGCTGCAGCTCGCCGGCACGGAGACGGTGCTCGTCGTCCCGCCGCGCGGCGTCGCTGTCTACGTGCCTCACCAGGGGTAACCGCGCGGGGATGTTCCGGTGGAGGGGTGGGCCGTCCCCCTTCCGCCGGCGCATCCCGCTCAGGACTGCGGGGCCGCCTGCTCGCTCTTGCCGTGCTTGTAGAAAAACACCATGGTGTAGCAGTGGAATTCGTTGTCGGAAGACTGACACACGACCCGGTCCACAATCTCCAGGTCGGAGTTGCTCTTCAGCCACCGGGTGACGTTCTCACCCAGCTCCTCGCGCTCCTTCGCCTTGGTGGCGGAGAAGACCTTCACGCCCGTGAACATCGCCTGCCACTCCTTGTGCGGTGCTGATTCAGGACAATAGGGGGTTATCGCACGCGCCGTTCCGGGGTGTCAAAAACCCGGCTTCCCTGCCGCGGGGATATTGCTCGTCCACGCCTGGGGGTTTGCAGCCTCTCGCCCGTGCCTATGTTGCTCGAGTCGCACCTGATTGCGTGGGGCGCTCGTGGCAGGGGGCCGCGAGTGGCGGCGGAGTGGGGAAGGGGGAAGGCCCGTGGACATGAAGACCAAGAAGGACCTGGCCGTAGACTTCATCAACACCATCCGGACGATGGAGCCCTCCGCGCTGAATGCGCTCATCGTCAAGGAGGCAGGTGAAGAGCTGGCCCAGTTCTTCCTCAATTACAGCGCGAATCTCATCTCCAAGGACCCGTCCCGGGTGCTGGAGAACACGTCCTCGCTGATGCTGATGGGGTACCTCATCCGCACCTACGAGGAGAAGAACACCCAGGCCACCCAGGGCACCTTCCAGTCCTACGCGTTCGCCTGAGCTGGGGGCAGGGCGTTGCAGGCTCGACAGGGCTCGGGGGAGCCTGTTAGGGAGCAGCGCCCATGCTCATCGACCTGCACGCCCATTCCCACCTGTCCAAGGGTTGCGAGCTGGATCCTCGCGCCGTGCTGGAGCGGGCCGCCTTGTTCGGCCTGGACGGGGTGGCCTTCACCGAGACGAACACCCAGGACGGCTGTGACGAGCTCTTCGAGATCGGCGCGAAGTCGAAGCTGAAGGTCTTCGTCGGGCTGGAGCTGGTGACGGACCGTGGACAGTACCTGTGCTTCTTCCCGAAGCCGGAGCTGGCCCCGGAGCCGGTGCAGATGTGGGGCAGCAACCGCGAGAAGCCGTGGAGCGCCGCCGAGTGCCTGCCCAAGGTGAAGGCCCTGGGCGCCGCCATCATCGCCGCGCGGCCCTATGACCGGGACTCGCAGAACCCGGCCATGGACTTCATCCGCTCCCTCAGCGTGCTGAGCGCCGTGGAGGGCTACAACGCCCGGGTGAAGCAGACGTCCAATGACCTGGCCGTGGAGGCCGCGGCGGCGCTGAAGCTTCCGTGTGTCGGAGGCAGTGACGCCCGGGGCTCGCTCGACGAGGTCGGCCGGGGCGCCACGCTCTTCAAGCGGCCGGTGCAGACGCAGGCCGAGCTGGTGGCCGAGCTGCTGAAGGGCGACTTCTGGCCGGTGATGGCCGGCGACCTTCCCCGGCTCACGCGCCCGGGAGAAGCCCAGGCGGCGCGCAAGTCCGGTGGTGGTGGCCGCGGCGGTGGTGGCAAGCGCCGCCGTCGCTAGCCGGCGCTCACCGCGGTCCGCTCAGGGGACGACCTGGCCGCCGCCTTCCTCGGCGCGAGCGAGGCGCCCGTCCGTGAAGAAGGCGCGGCGGCGGCCGCCGGGGTAGATCCACTCCTCGTTCTTGGCCGTGCCTTCCAGGGAGCGCCGCACCGTCTCCGGCGGGCCCCAGGCCATGCGCGCCGCGTCCGCGGACATGTTGGCCACCAGTCGCTTCTCGCGCACGGCCTCCTGCACCGCGGGGGGCAGCGCGTCCAGGGTGGGCTTCAAGTCCCGCGCGGACAGGTACTTCTCCAGCTCCGTGCGGAAGTCCTCCGGGCGGTCCAGGTTGGGCGGCATCACCAGGATGAGCGGCGGCGCGTTGGCGGGCGCGCCGGCCTCCGTGAGGTACACCCAGGGCCAGGCGCGCGGGCTGTAGAGGACGCGCTCGGTGATGACCCAGGAGGTGGGGAACTCCACGCGGGTGATGCGCACCTTCGTCCCGGCGGGGAGCACGCGCTCCACGGCGCCCGGGTTGATGGGGGCGCCCTTCGTGTCGTCGAGCAGCCGGACGTCCTCGGGCGCGTAGGGCGTCAGCAGGCGCTTGGAGGCGTCACCGAAGAGCGGCGTGACGTTGCTGGAGACGCGGAGGTACTGCTCCGCCTCCGGGCCGGAGAGCGTCTGGTGGAGGGAGGTCCGCGCCTCGGGTGGCATGCGCGTCTGGGACGCACAGCCCGCGCCAAGCACGGTCAGCAGGGAGAGGGACAGGATTCGGAATGGGGCGAGCGGCATGGCACCTCCGCGGGACAGGGCCCGGCAGGTGTCCTGATTAGCTCACCGGGCTGGCTGCGTCAGCGGGGATGGCTCCAGCGCCTCGCGCTTGCCGCCGCGGCATCCGCGCTGGGACGGGCAGATGGGGCCGCGGCCATGCGGGTCCGCGACGAGGAGGAAACGGCCGAACCCGCGGGTGTCCGTCAGCTCCGGATGACCACACAGCGCGCAGTGACGGGGAGGACGCTTGGAGGGGGGAAAGGGCACGGGGCGTGAGTGTGCGCCGCTCCCATGCCCGGAGCGAATTTTCGGCGGGCCCGGCCCCAAGGGGGCGCGGGCCGGGGACTACTTCTTGTCGCCCGAGGCGGCCGGCGCGGCGGGGGCCGGTGCCGGCGTGCTGGGCGCGCTGCTGGCCGGCGAGGACGCGCTCGACGACGAGGAGGAGGCGCTGCTGCTCGACGTGGAGCCGCCGCCGTCCTTCTTGGTGGAGCTGTACAGGTCGGAGTACCACCCCCCGCCCTTGAGGACGAAGCTCGAGCGGCTGACGACCTTGGTCATCGACCCCTCGGCCCCGCACGCGCTGCACGTGGCAGGGGCGGGGTCGGAGATCTTCTGCAGCACGTCGATCATCTTTCCACAGCTCTGGCAGGAGTACTCGTAGATGGGCATGGTTCTCAGTGCCTCGTCAGGGTGTTGATTCAGCGGGAGCCGGCCAGCAGCTGCTTGCGCAGTCCGTCCGCCAGTCCCAAGCGCTCCAAGGCGCGGAAGACGAGCTCGGCCGGGGCGCCGTGCTTGCGGGCGACGGCATCCGCCAGTTCGTGCAGGTCTCTGGCATCGTTCAGGACCTCACCGACCAGCCGCTCCAGTTCCTTGCGGAGCATGTCGGCGAACTTCTTCTGGATGCCCAGGTCGGCCAGGTACTTCTCGCGCCCGAGCAAATCCAGCCGGTGCGTCAGGTGGGGCGCGGCCAGGGCCTCGCGGCGGAAACGCTCGCGCAGGGCCTCCACTTCCTCCGTCAGCGACAGCACGGAGACCAGCCGTTGCAGCTCCGACGGGCTCAGGCCCAGGGCCCAGGCCACGCGGCCGGCGGCGCCCCGCTGGCCGGTGAAGCCGTCCAGCACCTGGCGGCGCTCCTTCTCCACCATCGTGTCCATCAGCGCGTGGTCCCGGAGCACGTTCTCCAGGTCCATCTGCGTCAGCTCGCCTCGCGCGCCATTGAAGCGCTGGGACAGGGCCCGCAGCAGCGCGAAGCGGTGGTCGGCCGCCTCCAGCGCGGCCTCTACGATGGGCTTGCCCGTCAGGCGCGTCAGCTCCAGGAAGGACGCGCGCGGCGCCTCCACGCGGGTGAAGCGGCCCCGGGGGCGCGGCAGGTCCCTGCGCGAGAGGGCGGGCTCCTCGGCGAAGTCGGCGGGCGACCCCAGGGTGTCCTCCGTGGGGGCGCGCTTGCGCGGGGCGATGCGCTCCTTGACGGTGGCCTCCAGGTCCTCCTTCGAGGCCTTGCCACCCTTCTTCCCGGAGGACGCCTCCGCGGCGGGTGGCGGGGCGAAGGTGAGGGTGGGCTCCGCGGGAGCTGGAGGAGGCGTCCTCTGCTCGCGCACGTGGGCCAGCTCGCGGGCGACCTCATAGAAGCCGCACGCCTGACGCTGCGCGGCCACGGCGGCCTGGGTGCCGCTGAGGATGTCGATGACGGCGAAGGGCCCCAGGGGGGAGGCCTCGGGTTCGCCGTCCGTCAGTGCGCGGACGCGGAAATCATCGGCCTCGGCCAGGAGGGCCAGCGCCTCGCGGACCTCGGGTGCCGGTGCGGGTGCTTTCGCGCGCCTGCAGAAGTCCGAGACGGCAACCGCCACGGGGGTGGGGACGTCGTCGGGCTGCCGTCTTCTCTGCCAGGGACTGTTCATGAAGGTCGCGGAAAAATGCTCGTTTACGAGGGCGGATGCCTCTATCTTCGCCTGCAGACAGGTGTCAATGAGCCAGTCCGATTCCAATCTAAACAGCCTACGGCGAGTGCAAGTCGAGGGGACGAGCGGGCGGGAGGGGAGGCGCCCCCCG
>NZ_JABXEP010000119.1:0-26145 GCF_013372605.1 Myxococcus sp. AM009 | reverse complement strand
GAATAGGTGGGCGCCGCCGCCGCCCGCGCCAGCCATGCGCCGGGCCGCGGCGGCGCCCACCTATTCCAGCGCGGAGTTCGTCGGCCTGGAGCGGCGTTCGGACGACCGCATCCACGCGGACGTGAAGGTCACGCTGCAGAACGCGGGCATCTTCACCGACCACCGCATCATCAACCTGTCATCGGGCGGACTGTTCATCGCCACGGACAAGCCGCTGCGGCTGGGGACGCTGGTGGAGCTCACCTTGCGCTTCGATGAGCCGCCCCGGGTGCTGACGCTCCGCAGCTCCGTCATCTGGGAGAATTCGCTGGAGGACGGAAAGAACCCCCGCGGCTACGGGTTGCGACTGAGCCACCTTCGCCAGGAGGAGAAGGAGTTCGTGCAGCAGTACCTGGCGCGCGCGAAGGACCTGAAGAAGAAGCCCTGACGCCAGGCCCTACAGCATCTGTCCCAGGAAGACTGCGCCCATCATCACGAAGGCCGCCATCACGGCCATGACAGCCTTCAACTCCAAGTCATCGCGGTCCATCAGGTTCATGAAGTTCATCGTCGTGCCCTCCGAGTGTTGCCCCTCGCCCTTCCATACGGGGTGCGGGAGAACCCATTGCGTCCGCCGCCGCCGGCTCCGCTGAAGTTCCCTTGCGGACGGTGCGGTGGACCCAGAGGATGACCGCCGTGTCCACCGCCTCCGCCGAATACCGGCTGCTCGAAGCGATGCCCCTCCCCACCGCGCTCATCCGCGGCGAACAGGTGCTACGCGTCAACGCGGCGCTCGCTACCTTGCTGGGCGCTCCGGCGGCGGAGCTGGAGGCCCTGTCGCTCTCCGAGAGCATCCGCCGCTTCGTGCCCGAGGAGCGCGGCTGGGTGGAGCCGATGTACGCATCCCTTGTCCAGGGTGGGCCGCTGCCCGAAGGCCCCGTGTGGGTGCGCGTCCAGCCGGTGAACGGCCCCCAGCGCACGCTGGTCCTGAGGCACGCGCCCGGCGCGCACCCGGACGAGCTGGTGGTGGTGCTGCTGGAGGCGGAAGCGGAGGACTCGGTGCGGCGCCTCACGGAGGCGTTGGTGGCGGCCGCCGCGACGATGCTGCGCTGCCGCGACGAGCGTTCGGTGCTGGAGACGGCCGTGGACGCCATCTTCCGCCAGGGCTTCTCCGTGTCCGTCATCTCCGTGGACGGCGACGCCTTCCGGTACGGGCCCCTGCGGCAGAGCCCCTTCATCGTGGCCGAGGCCGAGCAGCTCTACGGCATGCCCCTGGCGGACGTGCGCATTCCGAGCGCCGCGCTGCCGCACCTCCTGGAGGTGCTCGAGCGGCGCAAGGCGGCCTTCCACCACGACATGCTCGGCGTGACGCGCTTCCCGCCTGCCATCAACGGGGGGAGCCCCGCGTGCCAGCTTCATCCGCCGGACATGCGCGGGCTGGACGCGCCCATCCTCGTGGAGGGGCATCCGTTTGGCGTGCTCTGCGTGCAGGGCCCCGCCCTCACCCCCGCGGGCGCCAGCACCCTGGAGCTGTTCGCGCAGCTGGTGGGCGGCGCGCTGGAGAACGTGCGCCACCACCAGACGTCCGCGGTGCGGCTGGAGGAGGTGTCCAGGCTCCAGGACGAGCTGGTGGCGCGCGAGCGGCTGGAGGTGCTGGGCGAGGCCGCGGGCGTCGTGGCCCACGAGGTCCGCAACCCCCTGGGCGCCATCCTCAACGCGGTGGCGGTGCTGCGCCGCGAGGCCCACCTGGGGCCCACGGGGCAGGCCGCGGTGGGCATGCTGGAGGAGGAGGCCATCCGGCTGGAGGACATCGTCCGGGACTTGCTGGACGTGGTGCGTCCGTTGGAGCCGCGCCCCCGCCCCGTGCAATTGGGCGAGCTGGTGCGCCGCGCGCTGGGGCAGATGCACGGCTCGCCGGACGCGCCCACGCTGCGCTTCAGCGTGGACGAGGCCGAGGAGACGCCCTCGCTCGAAGGTGACGAGACGCTGCTCCAGTTGGCGGTGACGCACCTGGTGCGCAACGCCGTCCAGGCCTCACCCGCGGGCGGCAAGGTGCGGATGTCGGTGGAGCCCGCGGACGGCGGCGTGCGCCTGGTGGTGGAGGACGAGGGGCCCGGCATTCCCGACGTGGACCCGCAGCGCGTCTTCCAGCCCTTCTTCCTCACCCGCGCCAATGGGCGGGGCCTGGGGCTGGCCATCGTCCGACGCGTGGTGCTGGCACATGAGGGCAGCGTGCGCGCCAGCAGCCGGCCTCGCGGCGGCGCTCGCTTCGAGCTGTGGCTGCCGCGAGCGCCTAGCCGTAGGTCTCCCGTTTGATGCGCTTGTCCTCGATGCCCAGCGCGTGGAGGTGGCCCAGCACCGTCTCCATGAAGCGCGGCGTGGAGGGCGTGCGCGTCTCCAGCGCCTTGCGCCGGTCCCACGGCGTAATCGCCGGGCCGCAGGCGTACACCAGGCACGTGTCCCGGTCCTGAATCAGCTCCTCCAGCAGGGACTGGTGGACGCGGCCCTTCCGCACGGCGGCGCCGAAGCGGGACTCGTCCGTCTCACGGGTGAGCGTGTGCACCACGCGCACGCGGCCGGGGTGCTGGCGCTCCAGGGCGGCCAGCTCGTCGCCGAACAGCACATCCCCCCACGTCTTGCTGGAGAAGAGGAAGGTGTGGCGCAGCTTCAGCCCTCGGTGGAGCGCGTCCTTGAGGATGGCGAAGTTGGGCACCGCGCCGGAGCCGGCCACCAGGTGGACGACGTGCTCCGTGCGCGTCTCCACGTCCTCCGGCAGCACGTAGGGCCCCATGAAGGCCATCACCGTCATCCGCGCGCCGGTGAGCCGGCCATGCACGAGGTAGGGCGACAAGAGCGGCGGATAGCGGGTGAGGCCGGGGATGAACTCCTCGTCCTTCACGGTGATGGCCACCAGCGGCTCGTGTGGCGCGGAGGCGAGCGAATAGGAGCGCTGCGGCTCCTTCCGCCCCTTCTGCGCCTGGAGGTAGGCCGACAGGCGGCCCAGCGCTGGGAACTGGTGCGGGTCGATGTTGAGGAACTGCCCGGCCTTGTAGTCCAGCGGCACTCCGCCGAAATCCAGGAACAGCGTCGCCGTGTCGTGCGTGTCCCTCCGCACGTGGTCGACGGTGACCTCGTATTCCACGGGCTTCCTGGCGCGCGACGCGCGGGCTTCAACCAGACTCATGCGCCCTCCCATAGCCAACCCGCATGGAGGGTGGGAAGAGGGGAAGGAAAAACCGTCCCGCCCCCCAGTCCCACATGAGCGTTGGCTGTACGACGGCCCACCCGGCAGGCGAGGCGCCGGGACAAGAGGGATGCTGACGCGAGACACTGGTTGGAACTACATCTGCGGGTGGAACGTTCAGAGGCGACCGATACGTGCTGCGCATTCTCTTCTTCCTGATGTCCAAGCTGCCGGAAGGCGCCCGCCAGCAGGTGGTTCGCGCCCTGATGGACGGCGTCTGGGACACCCTGGCGAACGAGCAGGTCCTGGGGCGGGAGAACATCCCGGACCAGCCCTGTCTCTTTCTCTGCAACCACCTGTCCAACGCGGACGGCTTCACGCTGGACCGGGCCTTCCGGCCGCGCAAGGTCGTCTTCCTGGCAGGGGTGAAGCTGAAGAGCACGGTGATGACGCGCCTGGCCTCGGAGACGATGGAGACCATCGCCATCAAGCCCAACTCGCCCGACATCGAGGCGATGCGGCGGGCGCTGGACACGCTCAAGGCCGGCAAGTCGGTGCTCATCTTCCCGGAGGGCGCGCGCAGCCGCACGGGCACGCTCACCCAGGCGAAGAAGGGCCTGTCGCTGATAGCCAAACGCGCGGGCGTGCCGGTGGTGCCGGTGGCGCTGCAGGGCACGGAGAAGCTGATGCCCATCAACGACTCGGACATGGGCGGCGAGCGGCTCTTCAACGCCGACGTCTTCGTGCGCTTCGGCCCGCCCTTCCGCGTGGAGGCGCTGGAGGCGGAGGTGGCGGGCGCCGAGGACCCGCGCCAGGCGCTGGTGGATGCGATGATGCGCCGGGTGGCGGAGCTGCTGCCGCCCGAGTACCGCGGCTTCTACGCGGAGGCCCCCGCGCCGACGGCTCCGGCCCCGGGCTGGGAGCGGCCCTCCGCGCCCGCGCCCTGAATGAAGCATTGCGGCGCGCGCCGGGACGCGGACAATGGACGCTCCCGTGACACGCGCCCGCACCGACGAACAGCTCTTTGTCTCCACCCTCCCCGGCCTGGAGCCCGCCCTGGAGGCAGAGGCCTCCGCGCTGGGCTGGAGGCCCCGCCGCGTGGACGGCGGCGTGGAGCTGGAAGGCCCGGCCGGCCTGCACCAGGACGCCAACCTGCGCCTTCGCTGCGCCAGCCGGGTGCTGCTGCGCGTGGGCGCTTTCCGCGCGGGGGACTCCGACACCCTTTCGGACCGGCTGGCCGAGTTGGATTTGTCTCACGTCTGGGATGGGCGCTCGCCGCCGAAGCTGTCGGTGAGCCTGAGCCGCTCCCCCGTGCCAGGGCCCGACGTGGTGTGCTCCGCGGCGGCGTATGCGTGGAACGTGCCCTCGGTGGAGCGCGCGGGGCCGCTCGATGAAGAGGGCGGAGGCCCGGGCCTGACGTTGCTGGTGCGGGTGGAGGGTGACGCGTTCACCGTGAGCGCCGACACCAGCGGGGATGCGCTGCACCGCCGGGGCTACCGCCAGGAAGTGAGCCGCGCGCCCCTGCGTGAGACGCTGGCGGCGGGCATCCTCCGGCTGGCGGGCTACGATGGCACGCAGCCCCTGGTGGACCCGATGTGTGGCTCGGGCACCTTCCTGGTGGAGGCCGCGTGGATGGCCATGTGCCGGGCGCCGGGGCTGCTGCGCGCCTTCGCCTTCGAGTCCTTCCCTTCGTTTGATGCCCAGGCCTGGGCCGGGCGCAAGGCGCGCGCGGAGGCGGACGCGCTGCCCGCGCCAGCTGCGGCGCTTCATGGCTATGACCTCAACGCGGGCTCGCTGGGGACGGCGCGTCGCAATGCCCGGCGCGCGGGGGTGACGCTCGCGCTGGAGCGGCAGGACGCGCGGACGCTGAAGGCGCCCATGGCGGGCCCGGGGCTGGTGGTGGTGAACCCGCCCTATGGCAAGCGCGTGGGCGAAGCCGAGGACCTGCCCGCGCTGTACCGGGCCCTGGGGAACACGCTGCGCCAGGGCTTCGCGGGGTGGCGCGCGGCGGTCATCCTTCCGGATGAAGCGGCGCTGGTGAAGGCGCTGGGACTGACGGGGGCGACGAGCCTTCCTTTGCGCAACGGCGGGCTCAAGTGCAGGCTGCTGCTGACGGAGCCCTCGGCGGGCCGCTCGTAACGGGGCCGTCCGGATGCGCCGCGCCGCCGTGCCGTGGTAACGCGGGCCTGTGGAAACGTGGTTCACGCCCTTCGAGCCGAAGCCCCTCGCGGACGAGCTCCCCGGGAGCTTCCCAAACCCCTTCGACGAGGGCGGGCCCCACGCGCTGGCACGCCGGGCGGCGGAGTGGCTGCAGCGGGAGCTCCGGGCAGGCCATGTCGCGCCTGGACTCGCGGCCTCGTGCCTCGACACGTCCGAGGGTGGAAAGATGTTCGGCATCCTCGTGGTCCAGGCGCCTGACGGACGCGTCGGCTTCCTCCGCGCCTTCTCGGGCATGCTGGGCGGGCGGTGGGACCTCCCCGGCTTCGTGCCGCCCCTCTTCGCCCGTGACGAGCGCGAGCGGCTGGAGCCCGCGGGCGAGGCCCTGGTGAAGCGCCTGATGGCCCGTGAGGCGTCCTTCCAGCAATCCCCTGAGCGCGCCTCCGTCCTGACCGCGCACGACGCGTTGCAAGCGCGCCACACCGAGGCCCGCGCGGCGCTGCGCGCCACACACGACGCCCGGAAGAAGCAGCGCCATGCGAGGCGCGCGGAGGTCATGGCCTCGGACTCGCTGAGCGAGGAGGCGAAGCGGGCGGCGCTGCATGCGCTCGACCAGGAGAGCCGGAGGGACAAGGCGGCGCTGCGCGGACTGGAGGCGGAACACGACGAGGCGCAGCGGGCGCTCGCGCCAAAGCGGGCCCGCGTGGAGCGGCGGCTTCGCGCCATGGAGCGACTGCGGCGCATCGTCTGCCGCGCGCTGATGAAGCGCCTGCACGACACCTACGTGGTGCCCAATGCACGAGGAGACCACCGTCACCTGCGCGGCCTCTACGCCGGTGGCGAGCCCCCATCGGGCGCGGCGGACTGCGCCGGGCCCAAGCTCCTGGCGCATGCGCTCACCCAGGGCTTCCGTCCGCTCGCGCTCGCGGAGTTCTGGTGGGGCGCTCCTCCTCCCGCGGGAGGCCGGGCCGCCGGCGCGTACTACCCCGCTTGCAAGGACAAGTGCGGGCCGCTGCTGCCGTACATGCTGGACGGTCTCCCCGTCTCCGCGCCCCGGCCCTTCGTGGTGCCCGTACTGCCGTCACGAGCGCTACCCATCGTCTTCGAGGACGAATGGCTCGTGGTGGTGGACAAGCCGGAGGGCCTGCTCTCCGTGCCCGCGAAGGACGTCTCGGTGGAGGACTCGGTGCTGGCCCGGCTGCGCGCGCGTTCCCCGGAAGCAGCGGGGATGATGCTCGCGCACCGGCTCGACCTGGACACGTCGGGGCTGCTCGTCGCGGCCAAGGACGCGCGCACCTACGCGGCCTTGCAACGCCAGTTCGCCGGGCGCGAGGTGCACAAGCGCTACGTGGCCTGGGTCGACGGCGACGTCCGGGGCGAGCGCGGAACCATCGACTTTCCCATGCGCGTGGACCTGGACGACCGGCCCCGGCAGATTCACGACCCCGTGCACGGCAAGCCCGCGGTGACGGAGTGGCACGTGCTTGAGCGCAGCCACGGCCGCACGAAGGTGGCCCTCTTCCCGCGCACCGGCAGGACACACCAACTGCGCGTCCACGCGGCCCATCCGCTCGGCCTGGGTGCACCCATTGTTGGCGACCGCCTCTACGGCCATCCAGGTCCCCGGCTGCACCTGCATGCGGAGGCCCTGTCGTTCCTGCACCCCGTCACGGGACAGCGCGTCACGCTGGAGCGGCCGGCGCCCTTCTGAATCACGCGCCGGAGACGTCCGAAGCCTCCACCGGCTCGGAGGCCACAGGGGCCTCCGGCTCCGGCGAGGAATCAGGCTCCACGGCCGACACCGCGGGCTTCACGCCCAGCTCGCGCGTCAGCTTGGGATTCACGCCCGTCTCCGCCAGCAGCCGCTCCAGTTGCACGCGCGCGCGCCGGTTCTCCCGGTGCACGCGACGCCCCAGGATCAGCTCGTTCTTCAGCGAGTGCTCCCAGCCCGTCAGCTCCGTCACCGTCACCTGGTAGCCGAAGGCCTCCAGCGTCAGCGCGCGGATGACGTTCGTCAGGTGCGAGCCGAACTCGCGCCGGTGCCACGCGTGCGCGTACAGCAACGACATGCTGCCGCTGCTGGCCACGACGGGGCGCTTCTCCTTGAGCTGCGCGGCCACCTCCGCCTGGCAGCACGGCACCACCGCGACGTGGTCCGCGCCATGGCGGATGGCCGCGACGAGCGCATCATCCGTGGCCGTGTCACACGCGTGCAGCGCCATCAGCAGGTGGATGCGCTCCGGGTACCGCGCCGTGTCGATGTGCGCCGTCTGGAACCGCATCCGCGTGAAGCCCAGCCGCTGGGCGCGGCCCTGGGCCCGCTCCGTCAGGTCCGGCCGGCCTTCAATGGACAGCAGCGTGCCGCTGGCGGCGCCCTTGAGGAACAGCTCGTAGAGGACGAAGCCCAGGTAGGCGTTGCCGCTGCCCGCGTCCACCATCACCACGTCCGGGTGGCGCGCCTGGACATCCTCCACGGCGGGGCGCAGCAGGCCCATCAGGTGGTTCACCTGCTTGAGCTTGCGCAGCGCGTCCGCGTTGAGGTGCCCCTCGCGCGTGAGCAGGTGCAGCTCGCGCAGCAGCGCGGGGGACTGGTCCGGCAGCAGCTCCCGCCGGACCTGCGAGGCTTTGACGTTGCGTCTCAGACGGACACCACTTCGAGGACCTCGGGAATCATCTCCCGCAGGCGCCCCTCGATGCCCATCTTCAGCGTCGCCGTGGACGACGGGCAGCCCGCGCACGAGCCCTTCATGTGCAGGTAGACGATGCCGTCCTCGAAGCGGTCCAGGGTGATGTCACCCCCGTCCATGGCCACCGCCGGGCGGATTTCGCTGTCCAGGATGTCCTGGATGCGCCCCTCCACCGTGCCACCACCGACCTGTCCCGCCGCCTCGCGGGCCGCCGCCAGCGCCGCCTCGTCCACCACCGGCTCGTTGGCCGTCAGGTGGGTGTCCAGCGTGGACATGACCTCGTCATTGAGCTCGTCCCACTCGCCCTCTTCCCCCTTCGTCACCGTCACGAAGTTGGTGCCAATCATCACCGCCGTGACGCCGCGCACGTCCATCAGCTTGCGCGCCAACGGGGACTTCGCCTGGGCGTCCTCGGGGTTCGTGAAGTTCACCGCCCCGCCGGCCAACAACCGCCGGTCCACCACGTACTTCAGGGTGCTGGGGTTCGGGGTCCACTCGAGCTGGATGTTCACCGACATTCAAATCTCCTTGGACGACTCCTCTAAGGCGCTCGCGGCCCCATAGCAACCCGGCTCGAGGGCTGGCAATCGCCCCTCGCCCCCCCTCCGCTCCGGAATCAATCCGGAATTCAAGAAATACATGAACTCATAGTGGATTTTGCGTAGACTGGGGGCATGCCTCCCCCACTGCCCCGCGTGCCCGCCAGCGTGTTCGAGGGGTTGTTCGTGCGGGGGCTCCAGGCAGAGGGCCGGCTGGCCCAGGAGTTGGTGACGCTGGGGTACGACAGCCGGAAGCCGGAGCTGGACTACCCCATTGCCCTCTGGCAGCAGGCGGTGGCCCTGGCGCGGCGCGAGCGCTACGCGGAGCTCGGTGACGAGGACGCCTACCGGCAGCTCGGCCGGCAATGCGTCGTTGGCTTCGCGCAGACGCTGGTGGGGCGAGTGACGGCCGTGGCCCTGCCCATGATTGGCCCGGCGCGCGCCCTGGAGCGGCTGCCTCGCTACCTGGCGATGATGGGCCGCTCGGACGTGGACGTCTCGATGTCCTCCGAGGGCGAGCGCGGCCGCCGCGTCTCCCTGTCGGACCGCTACAACCGGCCCGACCTGATGGCGGGGGGCCTGGAAGGAATGTTGGAGCTGGCCAACGCCCGGCCTCGAATCCTCGTGGAGGAGCGCAGCAGCGGGGGGTACCGTCTGTTCGTGCGCTGGTAGCCCGCCAGCCCTGCCCCGGAGCCCCGCGTGTCCTACCCGCCCAGACTCGCCCACCTCGCCACCCGCGCCGTGGTGGTGGCGAAGCTCGTCCCCACCTACGCGCAGGCCCACGCCATTGATGAGGAAGAAGCGGCGCAGCGGCTGTCCAGCGCGCTGTCCGGACGGATGCTGCCCGCGCTGCTGGACGCCGCGTGGACCGCCATGCGCGGCAAGGCGGAGCGGCTCACCGACGACGGGCTGGTGGAGAAGGTGGCCGCCACCCTGGGTGAGCGGCCCCAGCGGCCGGGACGCATCGCCCCCGTGGGCCCCGCGCTCAGCGCCTTCTTCATCCTGGTGGACCTGGAGGTGGGCACCGCGGGTGACGCCGCGCGGCGGGTCATGGAATCGGACGAGGGGCGCCGCCGGGGGGAGGAAGGACTGGCGGAAGCCGGACGCTTCCTCGCCGCGGAGCTGACTCGCGGGAAGTAGCGCCCGGACAGCCGTGGCAGCAGCGGGCACGCATCGTTATAGGCTCGCCCTGGCCCAGGCTCCGACGATGTCGACACCGCTCCCCACCACGCTGCGCATCCTGCGCTCCCTCACCGACGTCCCCCGCGTCACGTGGGATGCGCTGGTGGACACACGGGCCACGCCGTTCCTGGAGTGGACGTTCCTCACCGCGCTGGAGGAGAGCGGCTGCGCGGTGCCGGCGCGGGGATGGCACCCCCGGCACCTGACGCTCTGGCGCGGCTCGCGCCTGGTGGCCGCCGCGCCCGCCTATCTCAAGGACGACAGCGACGGGGAGTTCGTCTTCGACAGCCCCTGGGCCACCGCCGCCGAGCGCGCGGGCCTGCGCTACTACCCGAAGCTCGTGCTCGCCGTCCCCTTCACCCCCGCCACCGGGCGCCGCGTGCTGGTGGCCCCGGGCGAGGACCGCGCCGCGCGCGAGGCGGAGCTGTACGCCGCCGCCCAGGAGTTCGCCCGCGCCGAGCGCCTGTCCGGCATCCACGTCCTGTTCCCCACCGAGGAGGAGCTGCCCGTCCTGGAGGCCCAGGGCTTCGCCGTGCGGCTGGGCGTGCAGTACCACTGGCGCAACCGGGGCTACCGGACGCTGGAGGACTTCCTCGCCCGCTTCCACGCCAAGCGCCGCAACCAGCTGCGCCGGGAGCTGCGGGCCCTGAGCGAGCACGGCATCGAGGTCCGCACCCTGCGCGGGGACGCGCTGGCGGACGTGGACGCGGACACCGTCCACCGCCTGTACGCCACCACGGTGGACAAGTATCCGTGGGGCCAGCGCTTTCTCACCCCGGACTTCTTCGCGCGCATGCTCGCCCGCTTCCGGCACCGCTGCGAGTGGGTGGAGGCCCGCCGGGAAGGCCGGCTGGTCGCCGGTGCCTTCAACTTCACGGGTGCCAACGTTCTGTATGGCCGTTATTGGGGCTGCTTCGAGGAGCACCCCTTCCTTCACTTCAACGTCTGCCTGTACCACCCCCTCTCGGAGGGCATCACCTCCGGGATGGAGCGCTTCGAGCCGGGCGCGGGGGGAGAGCACAAGCTCACCCGGGGCTTCGAGCCACACCTCACGTACAGTGCGCACCTGCTCCTCCACCCGGGCATGGACAGGGCCGTGCGCGGCTTCCTGGCCCACGAGCGGGCAGCCGTCGAAGGAGGCCTGCCCCAGTGGCGGGCGGAGACTGGTTTCAAGGAGGGGGACTGAAAATCCCCCGCCCGTTCAGCAAAGGGAGTCCGAACGACTTATGGCGCAGAAGCATGAGCACGACACCTCCGTCATCACGGAGTCCGCCCCCAAGCAGAAGCTCAAGAAACCGCCGCTCTACAAGGTGCTCCTCCACAACGACAACTACACGACCCGGGAGTTCGTCGTGGCCGTGCTCAAGGAGGTCTTCCACAAGTCGGAGACGGATGCCGTGCAGATCATGCTGCACGTTCATTACAACGGTGTCGGGGTGGCCGGCGTTTATACGTACGACGTCGCCGAAACGAAGATTCAGACGGTGGAGGCCGCGGCGCAGGAGAACGACATGCCGCTGCGGCTCTCCATGGAACCCGAGGAAGGTTGAAACGTGGCAGGACCGCTGATTGCCAAAGAGTTGCAGGCCAGCTTCCGCACCGCCCTGGACGAGGCGCGGAAGATGCGCCACGAGTACCTGACGCTGGAGCACCTGCTCCTGGCGCTCACCCGGGACGCGCGCACGCGCGAAGTCTTGAAGGGGTGCGGCGCCAACGTGAAGCAACTCCAGGAGCGCCTGGTCTCCTTCCTGGAGGAGACCGTCGAACGCCTGCCGGAGGGCGTGGACGCCGAGCCCCAGCAGACCATCGGCGTGGAGCGGGTGCTCCACCGCGCCGCCATGCACGCCCTGTCCGCCGAGCAGAAGCTCATCGACGGCGGGGACGTGCTGGTGGCCCTCTTCCGCGAGGACGAGAGCCACGCGCTCTACCTGCTCCAGCAGGAGGGCGTCACCCGGCTGGACCTGCTCAACTACATCTCCCACGGCGTCACCAAGGACGGCGAGGGTGAGGGTGAAGGCGAGGAGAGCGCCGGCCACGCCGCCCCCATGGGCGACGACGACGAGGGCGAGGCCCCGAAGAAGAGCCCGCTCGAGGCCTACACGGTGCAGCTCAACATCGAGGCCCAGGAGGGGCGCATCGACCCGCTCATCGGCCGCGAGAAGGAGCTGGAGCGCACCATCCAGGTGCTCTGCCGCCGCCGGAAGAACAACCCGCTCTACGTGGGTGAGGCGGGCGTGGGCAAGACGGCCATCGCGGAAGGGCTGGCGCTGCACATCCACGAAGGCCGCGTGCCGGAGGTGCTGAAGGACGCCGTCGTCTACTCGCTGGACATGGGCGCGCTGCTGGCGGGCACCAAGTTCCGCGGCCAGTTCGAGGAGCGGCTCAAGGGCGTGCTCAAGGCCCTGAAGGAGCAGCCGAACGCCATCCTCTTCATCGACGAAATCCACACCATCGTCGGCGCGGGCGCCACCAGTGGCGGCTCCATGGACGCGTCCAACCTGCTCAAGCCCGCGCTGGCCAGCGGGCGGCTGCGCTGCATCGGGTCGACGACGTACCAGGAGTACAAGTCCGCCTTCGAGCGTGACAGGGCCCTGTCCCGCCGCTTCCAGAAGGTCGAGGTGAGCGAGCCCTCCGTCGAGGACACCATCCTTATCCTGGAGGGGCTGAAGAGCCGCTACGAGGAGCACCACGGGGTGAAGTACCAGCCCGAGGCCATCCGCGCGGCGGCGGAGCTGTCCGCCAAGCACATCAACGACCGGTTCCTGCCGGACAAGGCCATCGACGTCATCGACGAGACGGGCTCGGCCGAGCGGCTCAAGCCGGAGGGCCAGCGCTCCAACACCGTCAGCGGCGCGGACGTGGAGGCCGTCGTCGCGAAGATGGCGCGCATCCCCGCCAAGAGCGTGTCCGCCAGCGAGGGCGTGCAGCTCCAGAGTCTGGAGAAGGACCTCCAGGGCGTCATCTTCGGGCAGGACCCGGCCATCAAGGACCTGGTCAGCGCCATCATGCTGGCGCGCTCCGGCCTGCGCGCGCCGGAGAAGCCCATTGGCTCGTTCCTCTTCTCCGGCCCCACGGGCGTGGGCAAGACGGAGCTGGCCAAGCAGCTGGCGCAGTCGCTGGGCGTGGAGTTCCTGCGCTACGACATGAGCGAGTACTCGGAGAAGCACACGGTGAGCCGGCTCATCGGCGCGCCGCCGGGCTACGTCGGCTTCGACCAGGGCGGCCTGCTCACGGACGCCGTGCGCAAGCACCCCTACGCGGTGGTGGTGCTGGATGAAATCGAGAAGGCCCACCCGGACCTCTTCAACATCCTGCTCCAGGTGATGGACCACGCGACGCTGACGGACAACAACGGCCGCAAGGCCGACTTCCGCAACATCGTCCTCATCCTCACCACCAACGCGGGCGCTCAGGAGATGAGCACCAAGGCCATTGGCTTCGGCGACCTCGCCAAGCCCGTGGACGCCACCCGCGCGAAGAAGGCGATTGAGCGCACCTTCACGCCGGAGTTCCGCAACCGCCTGGACGGGTGGATTCTCTTCTCCGGCCTGCCGCCCGAGGTCATCCTCAAGGTGGTGGACAAGGAAGTGCGCCTGCTCCAGAAGATGCTGGACGAGAAGAAGGTGAAGCTGGAGCTGACGCCCGCCGCCCGCGCGTGGCTGGCCGAGCACGGCTACGACCCGGCCTTCGGCGCGCGGCCCATGGCCCGGCTGGTGGACAACGCGCTGAAGAAGCCGCTCGCCGAGGCGCTCCTCTTCGGGGACCTGAAGCACGGCGGCACCGCCCACTACGACGTGGACGGCGAAAGCCTCAAGCTGCGCACGCAGCCCGCCGCCGCCGCGGTGGCGTAGCGCCTGGCCGCGCCAGCGGCTGACATGACAAGGCCCCGGTCCCCTTCCCGAGGGAGCCGGGGCCTTCGTCTGTCCGGAGCGCTACTCGACGCGGTAGCTCTTCACCGCGCTGGAGAGCTGCTCGGAGACGATTTGCAGCGTGGTGGCGGCCTCGCCGGTGGAGCCGATGCGGGCCACCGTCTCATCCATCATCTTGGACAAGTCGTTCACCGCCAGGGTGATTTGGTTGATGCCCACGTTCTGCTGGCTGACGGCGGCGGCAATCTGCCGGACGGCGGCGGCGTTGTCCTGGACGATGGAGGACAGCTCCCGCAGGTTCTGCCCGCTGGTGCGCACCTGGGCCAGGCCCGACTCCATGCGCTCGGCGCCGCGCTCCGTGATTCGCACCGCCAACGCCACCTGGCTGGCGATGTCGTCCAGCAGCTCGCGCACCCGCGTGGTGGCTTCGATGGACTGGTCCGCCAGGGCGCGGATTTCGCGCGCCACCACGCCAAAACCCTTGCCGTGCTCGCCGGAGCGGACGGACTCGATGGCGGCGTTGAGCGCCAGCATGTTGGACTGGTCCGCCAGGTCCTTCACCGTCTGGGTGATTCCGCCAATCTGCTGCGTGCGCTCACCCAGCTCGACGATTTTCTGGGCAATCTCCCCCACCTGGGCGCGGATGTCGTTGAGCCCCGCCATGGTGAGCTCAATCGACGCCTCGCCGGACTTGGCCAGCGTGTCGGCGCGCTCGGCCACCGACAGCACGCTCTCCGCCTTCTGCGCGGCCAGCATGGAGGTCTGCTTGATTTCCTGCGCCGTCACCTGCGTCTCCTGCAGCGCCGCGGCCTGCCGGGAGATGGTCTGCGCCTGCTCCGTGGAGGACGAATTCAGGTGCTCGGTGGACTGGGTGAGCGCCACGGCCGCCTGCTGGAGGTTGACGGTCACCTCGCGCAGCCGCGCCACCATCTGCGCGAAGGAGCTGGCCAGCCGGCCCACCTCGTCGCCGCTCTTCACCTGGATGGGGCGCGTCAAGTCGCCGGACTCCACGATGTGGCCGGCCACCTCCGTCAGGCTCTTCAGCGGCCCGACGATGCTGCGGCCGAACAGCGCGGACACCGCCACGCCCAGGGCCACCAGCAGCGCCGCGAAGCCCACCATCCGCACCCGCAGCGCGGACACCAGTCCGTCAATGTGGTCCCGGGACACGCCCACGTGCACCGAGCCCAGCCGGCCACCGGCCACCGGCGCCACCACGTCCATGGCGCGCAGGCGGCGGCCCCCGGCGTCCGCTTCCAGCACCGCGCCCGCGCCCGCGGTGGCGACCGCTTCCTTCAGCGCGTCCGGGAAGCCGTCCGGGAAGGTGTGGGCCACCACGTTGCCAGCCGAGTCCTGGATGAAGGCATAGGCCAGGTCCGAGTGGCCCACGCTGGCGTCCAGCATGGGCTGGAGCGCGCTGGCGCCCGTCGCCACGCCCTGCTCCGCCGCCACCGCCAGCCCGCGGGCCACGTGCCGCCCCGCGCCCAGGTAGCTGTCCGCCAGGTCGCTCTCCAGCCGCCGCGTGGCGATGCCGGTGAGCAGGGTGGCCACCGTCGCGCTGATGAGCGCCGTGACGAGCACGAACTTCGGCGCCAGCCCCAACGACTGGCGGAACTGCTGCGACCACTGGGAGGCGAAGGATTGTTGCGGGAGGCTCACGGAATCACCGCCGGGGAAACGACGTCAGCACGGCACCCGCGCGGAGGCGGGCAGGCGAAACAGGCACAGGAGGGGCTCACCGGGTGGGCCCTCCCTCGGGGCGTCCGCCCCGGAAGGGGGCGAAGGTACAGCTCTGGAGGATGAGCTCCGGCATCGAAGCCAGGGGAACGCCCTGGTCGGTGGCCTTCACATCCAGCGCGGCGCGCGGCATGCCGAAGACGACCGACGACGCCTCGTCCTGGGAGAAGGTGACGCCGCCCGCCCTGCGGATGGCCAGGAGGCCCCGCGCGCCGTCCTCGCCCATGCCGGTGAGCACCACCCCGCCGCTGCGCCGGCCAAAGGCGGAGGCCAGCGACGTCAGCATCACATCCCCGCTGGGGCACGGTCCGCCCCGGCTGGGCTGCAGGCGCGCCAGCCCGGCCTCGTCCACCAGCAGGTCATGCCCGTCCAGCGGGAAGTACACGCGGCCCGGCTCCAGCCGCTCGCCGTCCCTGGCGATGGCCACCGGCAGCGGCGTCACCTGGGACAGCCAGCGCACCATGCCCTGGGTGAAGCCCACGGTGATGTGCTGGGCGATGAGCAGCGGCACCGGCAGCGAGCGCGGCAGCTTGGACAGCACGTCCGCCAGCGCGGGCGGCCCGCCCGTGGAGGCCACCACGCCGAAGATGTCCACCCGCGCCCCGGTGGGCGGCGGCGGCGCGGTGGCCGCGCGCGGCCGACGGGAGATGACCGGCACCTCCGCCATGAGGCACACCGAGTGCGCCAGCTCCTTGCCCCAGCGGCGCAGCTCCTCCGCGTTCGTCACGTTGGGCTTGCCGATGAGCTCCAGCGCGCCGGCGCTCATCGCCTGGAAGCCCAGGTCCACGCCGCGCTGCTCCGCCACCGCGCTCACCACGAGGATGCGCGCGGGGGACTGGGACATGATGGCGGCGATGGCCCCCGGTCCATCCAGGCCGGGCAGCAGCAGGTCCATGGTGATGACATCGGGGCGCAAGAGACGCGCCAGCTGCACGGCGCGGTTGCCGTCTCCCGCGCGGCCCACGACTTCGATGCGCGGCTCCTCCGTGAGGAGGGCCGTCAGCATGTTCGCCATGGTGGGCGAGTCGTCCACCACGAGGACCCGGATGGGCCGCTTGTCGCTCACGCGCGACTCCCCCGGCGGCTCATGACGTCCAGCACCTCCGCCAGCAGCCGGCCCGCGGCGCACTCGCGCTTGCTGAGGTAGCCGTCCGCGCCCGCCTTCAGGCCCCGCTCGCGCGCCACCGCGCTGTCATGCGCGGAGACCAGGATGACGGGCAGCGACGCCGTCTCCGGGCGCTCACGCAGCTTCGCGATGAGCTGGATGCCGTCCATCTCCTCCATGTCCAGGTCGCAGATGACGACGTCGTAGGTGTCCGACTGGAGCCGGTCCAGGCCCCGGGCCCCGCTGGCCGCCAGGTGCACCGTGAAGCCGCCGGCCTCCAGCATGGCCCGGTGCAGCGCCCGCGCGGTCAGCGAGTCGTCCACCACCAACGCCCGCCGCTGCGCCGACACCTGCACCTGCACCGTCTCCGTCACCAGCCAGTCCGGACGGCAGATGAGCAGCAGCTCACCGCGGCTGAGCGTGGCCGCGCCCTGCCAGGCCGGCACGTCGCGCACCTCCGAGGGCAGCGGGCGGATGACCAGGTCCCGGTCCCCCACCACCGCGTCCACCACCAGCGCCACGCGCTTGCCACCGCTCTGGACAATCAGCAGCGGCTGCCCTTCGGTCGGCGGCGCCAGGGCGCGCAGGCCCAGCCGCGCCCCCAGGTCCACCACCGACAACAGCTGCCCCTGGTACTCCAGGTGCGCCCGGCGCTTGCCCAGGCGCAGCGACTCCGCGCGCGCCAGCTGCGTGGCCTCCACCGCCAGCATCGGCAGGCCCACCAGCTGCTCCAGCACGCGCACCACCAGCACCGGGGAGCTGCCCAGGTCCGTGGGCAGCGTCAGCATGAAGCGCGTGCCCTGCCCCGGCGTGCTCGCCACCTCGATGCGGCCCTGCAGCCCCTCCACCGACGCGCGCACCGCGTCCAGGCCCACGCCGCGGCCGGACGTGTCCGTCACGTCCGTGCGGGTGCTGAAGCCGGGCCGGAAGATGAGATCCCTCAGCTGGTTCTCGTTGAGGCGCGCCGTCTCCTCCGGCGTGACGACGCCGCGCTGCTCGGCCAGGCGGCGCACCACCTCCACGTCAATGCCGGCGCCGTCGTCGGACGCCTCCAGGTAGAGCAGGTTGCCCTGCTGCTCCACGCGCAGGGTGAGCGCGCCCTCGTGGTGCTTGCCCGCGCGCTCGCGCTCCGCCGGCAGCTCCAGCCCGTGGTCCACGGCGTTGCGCAGCAGGTGCACCAGCGCGCCCTGCAGCTTCTCCAGCAGGCGCCGGTCCAGCGACACCTCCGCGCCCACCACCGACAGCCGCGCCTCCTTGCCCAGCTGGCGGGACAGGTCGCGCACCATCCGCTGGAGCGGGTCCAGGATGGTGCGCACCGGGCGCGTGGTGATGGCCTTGAGGCCGTCCTCCAGCGCGTCGACGATGTCACTCGTCTCCTCGCCGTCGGTGCGCAGCGAGCGCGCGGTGCCGGACAGCGCCGTGCGCGCCTCCGCCGTCTCCGCCAGCAGCCCCTCCTTCGCGAGCAGCACGGCCACCCGCTCCAGCTCGCGGCCCCGCTCCTCCACGCGCAGGCGCACCTCGCGCAGGCGCTCCACCTCGCGCATCAGCGACGTCACCTGCCACGACGACACCCGCCAGCCCGCGTCCGCGGACTCCGGCAGCGCCGCGTCCGGCACGGACACGGGCTCCGCGGGCGCGGCTGGAGCCGGCGCGGCGACGGCGGCCTCCTCCCCGGAGGGGGCGACCATGGCCGCGGCCTCGTCGGGCGGCGGCGCGTCCGCCACCAGCTGCGCCAGGGCGGCGGCCGGGTCCGGCAGCGCGTCCCCACGCCCATCCGCGTGGGCCTGCGCGCGGAGCAGGAAGAGGTCCAGGCCGTGGAGCAGGATGTCCACCACCGGCCGCGGCATCTTCCGCGGGTGGGCCTTCAGCGGGGCGAGCGCGTCCTCCAGCTTGTGGGCGATGTCGCTCAGGTCCTGCATGCCCAGCGAGGCGGCGCTCCCCTTCAGGGTGTGCAGGTGACGGCCCAGCCGGATGTAGAGCCTGGTGAGGGCGTCCGTCTCCAGGCCCTCGCGCTCCAGCTCCAGCAGGTCCATGGTGACCTTCTGGACCACTTCCTGGGCCTCGACGGCGAAGCCCGCGACGAGCCCCTGCAGCATCGGATCAACGGGCATGACGGGCTCCCGTGCCGCGCGTGGCGGAGAACAGCCGCTTCAGGTCGATGAGGTGGATGAGCTGCCGGTCCTGCGTGAAGACCTCCATCACCGCACCCTCCGCGCGCGCCCGCGCGGCCTCCACCGCGCTCATGGGCAGCGTGGTGGGCCGGGGGATGGCCTCGCAGTCCAGCGCGCACAGCTCGCCGTCTCCACGGTCCACCACCAGCAGCACCGCCGGGTCCTGCCGCCAGCCGTGGCCGCCCAGCAGCGACGCCAGGCTGAGCGCGGCCAGCACCTGGCCCTGGAAGCGCAGCACCCCGACGACGTGCGGCGCCGACAGCGGCACCGGCGACACCATCTTCAGGGGCAACGCGGCGCGCAGCGACTCCAGGGAGAGCGCGTAGCGCTCCTCACCGAGGGGAAACTCGGCGATCCAGTGGACCGCCTCCTCGACGGTGTTCTCCCCCTGCTCTCGCAGGCGGGACGCGCGCCGCTCCAACAG
This sequence comes from Myxococcus sp. AM009, assembly GCF_013372605.1. Classification (NCBI taxonomy): domain Bacteria; kingdom Pseudomonadati; phylum Myxococcota; class Myxococcia; order Myxococcales; family Myxococcaceae; genus Myxococcus; species Myxococcus sp. AM009. The sequence continues at coordinate 7,111 of NZ_JABXEP010000119.1, read as the reverse complement.
CTCGCGCGCCTCGGCCTCCTGGGCCTCTTCCAACGTCCGCGGGGTGACCTTCATTCGAGCGCGCCCTGGTTGAGGTAGGCGTCAGCGGACGCCTGGTAGAACCGCGCGGGCAGGGCCTCTGGCCCCTCCACGACCTGGTCGGGTGGGAGCCGCTCGGCGCGCGAGCGCAGGGCGCGCATCAGCGGCACCGCGCCTTCCCGCGCCCCGGAGCGCTCCCGCAGCAGGGCCAGCTCCAGCAGCCCCGGCAGATAGTCTGGCGCCTGGCGCACCAGGGCCTCCAGCACGGAGGACGCGCCCACCTCATCGCCTTCCTCGATGCGCTCCAGCGCATTCAGGTGCAGCCGCGTGGGCGGCGGCGGAGGCGCCACGGGCACCTCGCGCGCCGGCGCGGGCATCAGCGGCGCCACCGGACGGCGGGACGGCGCCGCCACCGGACGGGCGCGGGCGGCGGCGCGCGACGCGGCGGCGGCGCGCGCGCTCAGCTCCTCCGGCGTGAGGAGGCGGAAGGCCTGCAGCTCCGGCGGCCCCTCGCGGACCATGCCCGCGGGGACACGGTCCACCTCCACGGCGCCCAGGAACAGCCAGCCGCCGGGGTTGAGCGTGCGCGACAGGAGGGAGATGGCCGCGTCACGCGCGGCGGGAGTGAAGTAGGTCAGCACGTTGCGGCAGAGGATGAAGTCGAAGCGGCCGAAGCGCTCGGGCAGCGGCGCCAGCAGGTTCGCCTGGGCGAAGGTGGTGATGCGGCGGACAGGGGGAAGGATGGTGACCTCGCGCTCGCCCGTCTCCGAGTAGAGCGGGAAGAGGCGCGGCGCGGACTCGCGGCGGGACCACGTCCCGTAGGTGGCGCGGCGCGCCGCCTCCAGGCTGGCCTCGTGGATGTCCGTGCCCAGCACCTCCACCGGAAAGCCGTGCGGCAGCGACGCCTGGAGACACGCGGCCAGCGAATACGCCTCCTCGCCGGACGCGCAGCCCGCGCTCCAGCCCCGCAGGGCCAGGGCGCCGCGCTGGAGCGCCGCGGGCACGGCCTCGTGGGAGATGAAGCGGAAGTGCTCCGGGTGGCGGAAGAAGTACGTCTCCCCCACCAGGACGGCCTTCACCAGCGCGGTGCCCAGGTGGGAGACGGGGTGGAGCAGCTCGCCCAGCAGGTCGGGCGCGGTGCGCCCGCGGGTCAGCTCCGCGCGAACGACGCGCTCCACCGCCTCGGAGGCGATGGCGTCATTGCGAAAGCCAGTGATGCTGGCCACCACCTCCCGCGCGCGGGCCAGCAGCCGCGGGTCGAGCGCTCCGCTCATGCGTTCCGCCCGGCCTCCGCGGCCTCGAGCATCGCGGGCAGCTCCCGCAGGAGCCCCCGCGCGATGAATACCCGCGGATCCAGGATGGGCAGCGAGCGCCCTCCGGACCGCAGCATGCCGATGAGCCCATCGCGCAGCGGACCATGGTCGGCGCCGCCCACGCGCTCGCGCCGGTCGATGTCCGCCGCCGCGTACTCCTCGGGGTCCTTCACCGTGTCCACGGCGAGCGCCAGCGACACGCCCTCCGCCTCGATGACGACGAGCATGCGCTCCACGCGCGTCAGCTTGTGCTCCACGCCCAGCCGGCGCGCCACGTCCAGCACGCACAGCGCCGCGCCCCGCACCTCTACGTATTCGCGCAGGTACGCCGGCCCGGTGGGCAGCGGCCGGGTCGCCGGATGCAGCAGCACCTCCCGCACCGCGTCCAGCGGAATGGCGAACTCCAGCTCGCCCACCGTCACGCGCAGCACCAGCAGCGAGCCCGTGCGCGCCCGCTGCCGCGCGCTCGTCATGGCCTCGCCCACCGTCTGCAGCAGCTCCTCCGCGCGGAACGGCTTGGCCAGGAAGGCCTCCGCGCCCAGCCCCAGGCACGCCTCCGCGCGGGACTTCTCCGAGGAGATGATGATGACGGGGATGTCGGCCGTGGCCGGGTCCGCCTTCATCCGCTGGAGGACCTCGTCGCCGTCCATCTCCGGCATGGACAAGTCGAGCAACACCGCCACCGGACGCAGGCGCCCCACCTTCTCCAGGGCCTCGCGGCCGTTGCTGGCGGTGTGGATGGTGTAGTGGCCGGAGAGGATGGCCCGCTCCAGCGCGAGAATCGCATCGCTGTCGTCGACGAGCAGCAGGGACGGCAGGCTCACGGCGGTCAGGCCTTCGCGAGGAACTGGCGGACCGTTTCCGTCAGCTCGTGGTGGGACACCGGCTTCTGGATGAAGGCGTTGGCCCCGGCCTCGGTGCCACGCTGACGCAGGTCCACGTTCTTCTCCGCCGTCAGCAGCAGGATGGGCACCGAGCGCACCTGCGGCATCGCGCTGGCGCGCACCTCCTTGACGAAGGTGATGCCGTCCATCCCCGGCATGTTGATGTCCGCGATGACGAGGCTCACCGGCACCAGCCGGAGAATCTGCAGCCCCCGCGTCGCATCGTCGGCTTCGAGCGTCGAGACCTTGAGGTTCATCAGGTAGATCTTGACGATGTTGCGAACCGTCGGGCTGTCGTCCACCAGCAAGACGTTGGTGCTGTGGGTGCTCACTGTGCGGCGGCTCCTGCGCAGGCCCCGCGACGCGCGGAGAGTCCTGCGAAACGTTCACGACTCTACCGTGAGGGCGCTCACGTGAGAACAGGGGGCGGTCCGGCCCGGCATCCGTCCGGGCAGGCAGGTGTCGGATGACCTCAGGGCATCCCCCCTGGGTCCAGATGCTCCCAGGGGGACGGGACTACTCGCCGGCCGGCTTGGGCGGGAGCTCGTCCGCGTCCGGCGTCGCCGGGGGGGCGCCAATGGCGTGGTAGCCACCGTCCACGTGGATCATTTCGCCGGTGGTGGAGGGCAGCCAATCCGACAGCAGGGCACATGCGGTGCGGGCCACCAGGTCGTGGCTGTCCTTGGCGCTCCAGCCCAGGGGGGCCTGATGGCTCCAGCCACGCTCCAGGGCCTTGAAGCCCGGAATTCCCTTCGCGGCGATGGTGGCCAGCGGCCCGGCGGCCAGCGCGTTGACGCGGATGCCCTTGGGACCCAGATCGCGCGCCAGATAGCGCACCGTGGACTCCAGCGCCGCCTTGCACACCCCCATCCAGTCGTAGATGGGCCAGGCGACGCGGTTGTCGAAGTCCAGCGTGACGATGGAACCGCCCTGCGTCATCAGCGGCAGGCACGCCACCGACAGCTCCTTCAGCGAGAAGGTGGAGATGCGGAACGCCGTCTGCACGCTCTCCCACGGGGTGTTGAGGAAGTTGCCACCCAAAGCATCCTCGGGCGCGAAGGCGATGGAATGCAACACACCGTCCACCCGGTCCCAGCGCTGGCGCAGGGCGTCCGTGAGCGCGGGGAAGTGGGCGGAGTTGGTGACGTCCAGCTCCAGCACCTCCAGCCCCGGCTTGAGGCGCCTGGCGCTCCGCTCGGTGAGGGACCTGGCCCGGCCAAAGCCGGTGAGGAGGACCTCGGCGCCCTGTGCCAGCGCGTGCTCGGCGATGCCGTAGGCCAGGGACTGAGGCGTGAGCACTCCGGTGATGAGCAGCTTCTTGCCTTGGAGCAGCATGGAGACGGCCTCGTTGCGGAAGGGGGAGACAGGAAACGCGTTCTCTACCATTCCTTCTGGATGGAACGGTTGAAGTTGCGCTCACCCGGGGCATGAATCCACCTGCTCCACGGCAAGGGGTGCGGCTTATCGGCCAGCGGGCGGGCGCTACAAAAGTTGCTGCGAAAACCCCCCAACGGGGCGCCCATCCAGTAAAAGACGACACCGCCATGGCGAATTTCCAGGACACGTTCCTTTCCGGCGCCAACATCGACTTCATCGAGGGCCTCTACGCCCGTTATCTAGAGGACCCCGCCAGCGTGGATGCGAGCTGGCGCGAGGTCTTCGACCGCAGCAACGGCGCCGGCCGACCCATCTTCAGCACCCGGCTGCTGGAGCCGGTACCGGCTCCCGCGGCGCCCCAGGGCGGCGGCAAGGGCGCCGCGGCCAAGGCCCAGCCCGCGGCGGCGCCGCAGACCGCCCCGGCGGCCGCGCCCGGCCAGACGGTCCAGGACATCTCGCTGCAGGCCCGCGTGGACCACGTCATCTTCGCCTTCCGCCTGCGCGGCCACCTGCGCGCGAAGCTGGATCCGCTGGGCCGTCCGCGCCCGGCGCTGGAGCACGTGGCGGACGTGGCCCTGGTGGATGACAGCCACTTCACCGACGCCGAGTCCGAGCAGCTCGTGGAGACCAACGGCGTGTTCGGCGAGCAGCGCGTGCGCCTGGCGGACCTGCTGGCGCGCCTGCGCCGCACGTACACGGACACCATCGGCGTCGAGTACATGCACATGCTCGACAGCCAGCGCCGCCGCTGGCTGATGCACCGGATGGAGTTCAGCGAGAACCGCACCGACCTCTCCCCGGACGAGTGCCGGCACATCCTCACCAAGCTGTCGTACGCGGAGGGCTTCGAGCACTTCCTCCACACCAAGTACGTGGGCGCCAAGCGCTTCAGCCTGGACGGCGGCGAGGCGCTCATCCCCATGCTGGACGCCCTGGGCGAGGTGGCCACCGGCATGGGCCTGAAGGAAATCGTCATCGGCATGGCCCACCGCGGCCGCCTCAACGTGCTGACGAACATCCTGGGCAAGAAGCCGGATCAGATCTTCAGCGAGTTCGACGGGCCCCGGAACCCGCAGGCCTACCTGGGCCGCGGCGACGTGAAGTACCACATGGGCTTCTCGTCGGACCACACCACGCGCCAGGGCCGCAAGCTGCACCTGTCGCTGGCCTTCAACCCCAGCCACCTGGAAGCGGTGGACCCCGTGGTGGAGGGCCGCGTGCGCGCCAAGCAGGACCGCGCCGGCGACACCGAGCGCACCGGCGTGATGCCGCTGCTCATCCACGGCGACGCGGCCTTCATCGGCCAGGGCGTGGTGCCGGAGACGCTCAACCTGTCTGGCCTCAAGGGCTACACCACGGGCGGCACGGTCCACGTCGTCATCAACAACCAGGTCGGCTTCACCACCGACCCGCATGACTCGCGCTCGTCCCTCTACTCCACCGCCATCGCGCAGATGCTGGACATCCCCATCTTCCACGTGAACGGGGATGATCCGGAGGCCTGCGTCCACATCGCGAAGCTGGTGGCCGAGTACCGCCAGACGTTCAAGACGGACGTCGTCATCGACCTGGTCTGCTACCGCCGCTACGGCCACAACGAGGGTGACGAGCCCGCGTTCACGCAGCCGGCGATGTACGACATCATCCGCAAGCACCCGACGGTGCGCACGCGCTACGCGGCGAAGCTGGCGGAGCAGGGCAAGATTCCGGCCGAGGAGTCCGAGGCCATCAAGCAGAAGTGCCAGCAGGACTTCGACGCGGCGCTCACCCGCGCGCGCCAGGAGAGCCAGTTCAAGGAGCCCAGCGCGCTGGAAGGCCTGTGGAAGCCCTACCAGGGCGGCTCGCTGAAGAGCGCGGCGGACGTGTCCACCGCGGTGGACAAGCAGGTGCTGTGCGATGCGCTGCGCAAGCTGTCCACGCTGCCGGAGGGCTTCAACGTCCACCGCGACGTGGAGCGCACCGTCATCAAGAAGCGCCTGGGCATGCTGGACAGCGGCGAGCTGCAGTGGAGCGAGGGCGAGTCGCTGGCCTACGCCACGCTGCTCTCCGAGGGCTACAACATCCGCATCACCGGCCAGGACAGCGAGCGCGGCACCTTCAGCCACCGCCACGCGGTGGTGCACGACGTGAAGACGGGCGAGAAGTTCGTCCCGCTGCGCCAGTTCGTCAGCGGCAAGGGAAAGAATGGCTTCCACGTCTACAACAGCCCGCTGTCGGAGATGGGCGTGCTCGGCTTCGAGTACGGCTACAGCCTGGACGTGCCGGACGGCCTGACGGCCTGGGAAGCGCAGTTCGGTGACTTCGGCAACGGCGCGCAGATCATCATCGACCAGTTCATCGCCGCCGGTGAGAGCAAGTGGCGCCGCCTCAGCGGCCTCACCCTGCTGCTGCCGCACGGCTACGAAGGCCAGGGCCCGGAGCACTCCAGCGCGCGGCTGGAGCGCTTCCTGGACCTGTGCGCCGAGGACAACATCCAGGTCTGCTACCCCACCACGCCCGCGCAGATCTTCCACCTGCTGCGCCGCCAGGTGCTGCGCCCGGTGCGCAAGCCGCTGGTCATCATGTCGCCCAAGAGCCTGCTGCGCCGGCCGGAGGCCACCAGCAAGGTGGACGAGCTGGCCACGGGCACCTTCCAGGAAGTCATCCTGGACCGGGTGGACCCGGCGGGCGTGACGCGGCTGCTCTTGTGCAGCGGCAAGGTGTACTACGACCTGGTGAAGGCGCGCGACGAGCGCAAGGACGAAAGCATCGCCATCGTCCGGCTGGAGCAGCTCTACCCGTTCGCCGCTGACGTGCTGGCGGGGCTCATGGCGAAGATGCCGAAGCTGGCCGAGCTGCTGTGGGTACAGGAAGAGCCGCGCAACGCCGGCGCTTGGCACTTCATGTTCCCCCGCCTGCACGACCTGGCCTCCACGCAGCCGAAGCAGCAGGTGAAGATCGGCTACATCGGCCGCGCCGAAGCCGCCAGCCCCGCCACGGGCTTCCCCAAGACACACGAATACGAGCAGCAGCTCATCATCGAGGAAGCCATCCTCCGAGGGACCAAGCATGGCCGTTGAAATCAAGGTGCCCCCCCTGGGCGAATCCATCACCGAAGCCGTCGTCGGCAAGTGGAACAAGAAGCAAGGTGAGGCCGTCACCGCCGACGAGCCGCTCGTCGTCCTGGAGACCGACAAGGTCACCATCGACGTGCCGGCCCCGTCCGCGGGCTCGCTGTCCAGCATCGCATTCAATGAGGGTGACAAGGTCCGCGTGGGCGAGGTGCTGGGCCTCATCGAGGCGGGCGCCGGCGCTCCCGCCGCCAAGCCCGCCGCGGCTCCGGCTCCCGCCGCCGCGCCCGCTCCCGCCGCCGCGGAGGCGCCCGCCGCGTCCGACGCGCGCGCCACGCCCACCGCGCGCAAGGTGGCCGAGGAGAACCGGGTGGACCTCTCCCAGGTGAAGGGCAGCGGCGCTGGTGGCCGCGTGCACAAGGACGACGTGCTGGGTCAGCTCAACCGCCCGGCCGCGCCCGCCCAGGCC
>NZ_JABXEP010000118.1:0-26435 GCF_013372605.1 Myxococcus sp. AM009 | reverse complement strand
CCCCCGCCCCGCCCGCGCCGGCGCCCTAGAAAGGACCGAACGCCGCTTCCAGGTGCTGGCGCACGGACGTGGGCCGCTGCGTGGCGTAGTCACGCATCGCGTCCACGTAGTAGCGCCATGACTCCATGGACACCGGATAGCCCCAACGCTCGATGTGCGCGGGCATCTCCGCGGCGACCAGGTCGGTCAGCGACGCCAGGTGCGCCGTCACGCGCTCCTCGCGGAAGGTGTTGTCCAGGTGCCACTGGAAGCGCGACACGAAGCGGCTCTTGAAGTCCGCGTTCGTCATCAGCTTGCGGATGAGCACCACGGACCACTCCGGGAGCGTCTCATCCGTCAGCACCCGGGCCAGCGCGTCGTAATCCGCGTCGCCCAGGAAGGCCCCGTCCAAGTCGTAGAGCAGCCAGCGCCAGCGGCCGTCCTTCGCGGCGGGCCCCTGGGCATCTGGCTCCACGTAGCGCCAGAACTTGACGTTGTTGTGGGGCCAGTCGGGGTTCGCGAAGAAGATCTCCGCGATTTGATAGTCGATGAAGTCGTCCACATCCATCATCGACTCCACGTGGGCCAGGTTCTCCGGCAGCGAGAGGTCGTTGTTCCGGACGAAGTCCAGCAGCGCCAGGTAGTGCGACTCGTCGCCCTCCTCGCCCGTGTCGAGCACCCCGTTCAGCTCCAGGATGGCCACCTTCTTGCGGTCGATGCCGTGGCGCGACGCGAGGTAGTACTCGTCATACCGCTCGCGCAGCTCGTGCAGGCCCCAGTACTCGCCGTTGAGGTACAGGACGGTGGGGCGGCAGGCCTGCAGGTGCAGCGCCGTCTCCCGCAGCAGCCCCTGGAGCGCGCAGTCGCGAATCTTGGAGTACAGCAGGTCCTGGCCCGACGTGCGGACGATGAGCCGCGTGTACTCGTCCAGCGTCTCGTCGGGGAACACCGCCGCGCGGAACGTCTTCGGCCCGTAGTCCTCCTTCGCGTACAGGCGCAGGCTCTTGTGCGGCAGCGCCGCGCTGCCCGAGCCGTGGATGCGCACCCCCGCCCCCTGCGAAATCACCGGCTGGCCGTCCACCTCGAACCACTCCACGTGGAGGGGGCGCTCCCAGTCCTTGCCACCCTGGTGATAGTTGCCGTTGCCCCATATCCAGTCCGGCATGGGGTCCTCCGCGTGAATCCTCCCGGGGACGTAGATGCCGTGCTCGAAGCCGAAGAAGTGCTCCGCGTCCACCGTCAGGGACATCACCGGCAACGGGCCATGAGCGCTGTCGATGAGATAGCTCCGCGTGCCGGAGGCGCCCACGGGCGTGGCGTCCTGGAACTGCTGGAACCGCACCACGGCGGCGCGGCGCACCGGCCCGCGGGGCGGCAGCCACCGCCAGTCCACCGGCGTCTCCGGAGGATTCGTGGGAATGAGTGACAGGGGCGCGGGCTCGCCCTGTGAGCGCATCAGGACCAGCGGAGAGGTGTAGCGGGGCGAGTCGGCCGTCGGCGTCGACCCATCCAGCGTGTAGCGCGTCGTCGCGGACTCGCTCGTGGGCAGCGTCAGCAGGGACGGGGACTGATAGAGCGCGTGCGGCGTGTCGAAGTCCAACGGCTGGAGCGCCAGCGACACGCGGGCCGGCGTGCCCGAACCGTCATGCGCCACCACTTCGATGGTGTGCATCCTCGCGCCGGGCAGCCATTGGATGCGCCACTGGTCACCGTGCACCTCGGCCCAGCCGAGCAGCACGCCGTCCACGTGGACTTCCACGGCCTTGATGTCACCCTGCCCCTGGATGGTGCCCCGCAGGAAGCCGGTCGCGTTGTCCATGCCGTCAATGGACACGTACGGAACGGACTGCTCTTCCCGCGGACCGTCAATGGACGGAGCCGGCGGAACATCCTCACGGCAGGCGGACAGTGAAACCGTGAGCGCCAACAGCGCCGAGCGGGACCTGTAACGAAACGTCCTCAATGCCTTGTCTCCCTGGAAACCCACGGCCAGCCTGGCTGGCACGGGGACGTCCGGCCCGCGGGGATACACCCCTCCCGCGACACGTCCCACACGCGCCCATGCACGGCGCACGCCTTCTGAGCCCTCAGGTGAGGCGCCCTGAAACGCACACCGCACGACGACCGCGGCGCCCCCTGTGTAGCGCAGGGGACGTTTGCGGTCCATCCAGCCCCGGTGCACGTCGGGGAAAGTACGAGAGCCCCCGCCCGGTGTCGGACGGAGGCTCTGGGTCCCGCGGGGAACACGAAGGGCACTACAGGAGCTTCATCAGCTCCGCGCGCTTCGCGTTGTACTCCTCATCACTGAGGACGCCCGCATCCTTCAGCTCCTTGATTTCCTTCAGGCGCTGCGCGGGGCTGCGCGTGTCCGCCGGGGGCGCCGCGGGCGCGGGCTCCGGGGGCCGCTGCTGGTGCGGCTGCTGGTTCATGAACTGCTGGGCCATGCCGAAGCCCATGCCCATGCCCATGCCGCCCAGCGCGTTGCCCGCGCCGCCGCCGCCGTCACCGCCCTTGGCCATGCCCTCGGCCGCGCCGAGCATCGCCTGGCCCTGCGCGTACTGCTGGAAGCCACCGGCCAGACGCGAGTACGCCACGTCCTTGCCCAGCTTCTTCAGCGTCGCCTCGTCCTCCTCCTTGATGGAGACGTGGAAGTTGCCCATCCGCACCACGGTGAGGCCGTAGCCGTCCACGTGGGGCTTGAGCCCGGAGATGACCTCCGTCTCAATCTCCTCGGTGTACGCGCCGCTCGTCACGTCGAGCAGCGGCCAGCGCTTCTTGACGAGCAGCTCCGCGATGCGGTCGCGCGTCACCTTCAGCACCTGGTTCTTGAACCAGCCGAGCAGCTCTTCGTTGCCGGTGCGGCCCATGCCCACCAGGCCCACCACCAGGCGCTCCGGGTCCGTCACGCGGATGGAGAAGTCGCCGTACACCATGGTGCCGATGCCCAGGCCCGTCTCCGGGTCGCGCACGTCACCGATGGGACCGCCGAACTTCACGCCGGCGAACTCCCGCGTGGAGACGAAGAAGATTTCGGAGATGAAGAGGTTGCCGCCCGTGAAGCCTTCCATGAGGCGGGACAGGAACGGGATGTTGTTCGTGTCCAGCGAGTGACGGCCGGGCCCCAGCTTGCCCTCCACCTTGCCGTCCTTCACGAAGAGGGCGACCTCGTCCGCATCGACGGTGAGCTGGGTCAGCATCCGGACGTTGTTCTCCGGATACTTGTAGATGATGTCGCCCTTCGATGAATCCGCCCGGGCGATGAAGTTGCGCTTCGCCTCACCCTTGATGCTGTCGAAGATACCCATTGCCGTCAGCGCCTCCGTGGCCGCGTTGGCAGCCGGTCAACCCGCGCCGCCACCTCAACCCCATTTAAGAGCATGGCATCCAGGACGAAAGCGCGCGCGCTCGCGTACCGGTACCTGCTCGCAACATGCCAGTTTCACTGGCGAAAGCCTAGCCGCTCGGCGGGCTGGATGCTTTGGAAAGCGGGGGCCGGCGTCCGCTAGCCCCAGCGGCTCACCAACCGCTCGCGGTCCAACAGGCGGATACTGGCCCACAGCAGGAGGGCGTCCAGCACCAGCACCACGGCGCCCTGGAGCAGGTAGTAGCCAAAGCCCGCCTTGAGCACGCCCGCCACCTGTCCGCCCACCATGCCCACGAGGGGCAGCACCACCAGCGCGGACAGCTGCTGGGCCATGCGCGCCTCGCTCACCCGGGCGGAGATGAGCACCGCCACCCCGTTGCCGAAGAAGGCGAACAGCGGCGCGATGACGAACACGCCGAAGGTCCACAGCGCGTTGGGCATCAGCGGCATCTTCACCAGCGGCCACGCGACGATGTCCACGCCCACGCAGAACAGGACGAAGGCCGTCCATGTGATCGCCACGGACGGCACCAGCGCCGCCAGGCTCTTGCCCGTCACCAGCTCCGCCGCCGTCACGGGCGAGGCCAGGAGCGGCTCCAGCGTGCGCCGCTCCTTCTCCCCCGCCACGCTCTGCGACGCGATGAGGATGGGCACGAACACCGGCATCACCAGGAACATGCCGAACCAGTCGGTGAGCGTCTTGTCGATGAGGAAGCGCGCGGCGCTGGCCCCCAGCGGCAGCGTGGGGTCATAGAAGAGCGCCACGCTGCGCAGGTCCGCGTGGTCCGGCGCGCGCACGTACGTCCACACCACGCCAATGGGCACCAGCACCATGACGGCCGGGAGCACCATCATGGACACCAGCAGGCCCACGTTCTTTCGCAGGTCCAGGAAGTCCTTCCAGAACACCGCCAGGGCCCGCTTCGGACGGAACGCCATCGGCTACCCCCTCCCCTCGCGCAGCAGCTCCAGATAGACCTCTTCCAGGGGACGCTGCGTGGGCACCGCGCTGTGCACCCGCGCGCCCGCCCCCACCAGGCAGGCCACCACGTCGGGCGCCTGCGCATCATCCGCCAGCATCACCCGCAGCTTCGGCCCTTCGGCCAGCACGTTGGGCGCGAAGGCCAGCCGGGCCAGCGCTCCGCGAAAGCGCTCCGCCTCCCCCTCCACGCGCACCTCCAGCGCCTGCCCCGCGTGCCGCAGCTCCCGCACCGGGCCCATGGCCAGCAGGCGGCGCTTCACCACCGCCACGCGCTCACACAGGCGCTCCACCTCCGCCAGGTTGTGCGAGCACAGGACGATGGTGCGCCCCTCCGACGCCAGCTCCGCCACGGCGTCGCGCACGGTGCGCGCGGACTCCGGATCCAGGCCGCTGGTGGGCTCGTCCAGGAAGATGACCTTCGGGTCGTGCACCAGCGTCCGGACGATGGCCAGCTTCTGCCGCATGCCCTTGGAGAAGCCGCCCACCGGCTCCTGTTCACGCCCGCCCAACCCGAAGCGCTCCAGGTAGTGCCGGGCCCGAGGCCAGGCCGCGGCTTCATCCAGCTCATGCAGCTTCATGAAGAAGCGCAGGTTCTCCCGCGCGGTGAGCCTGTCGTAGAGGCCAGGCTGCTCGGTGAGCAGGCCCACCACCTTGCGCAGCGGCTCGCCGTCGCGGTCCACCCGGTGACCCCACACGGTGGCCTCGCCCTCGGTGGGCCGCAGCAGCCCCGTGAGCATGCGCACCGTGGTCGTCTTCCCCGCGCCGTTGGGACCCAGCAGGCCGAACACCTCGCCGGGCCGCACGTGGAAGGACAACGCCTCCACGGCCACCCGGTCTCCGAAGCGCTTGCCCAGCTCCTGGACGTGGATGCCGCTCAATCGATGGTCACCAGGAGGAACTTGTTGTTGATGTCGCGGTCCACCGGCGTGACGACCTTGTCCGAGCCCACCGCGGTGCGCAACAGGTTGAGCCGGTTGTGCTCCACCAGGGCCCACTCGCGGCCCGGGCGCTGCGCCAGGGCGCGCATGCGCGCGTTGGCGTCCGAAGCGCGGTACTGCTCCACCGTGTTCTGCGAGTAGAGCGTCTCGCCGCGCCAGTTCATCATGTACGCGACGATGGGCTCGCCTACCTGACGCTGCGCGTAGTAGCGCCAGAAGAGGTCACGCTGCGTCCAGTGGTGGGACAGGTCCACCCAGTGGCTCCAGTTGAACCAGAGGGCCATGCCCGCCGCGAGCACCCAGAAGGTGCCGAACAGCATCGCCCGGGCCCGCATCAGCGCCGCCACCACCGCCATGCCGCCCGCCACCGCGAAGGTGAAGCCCAGCGACTTCTTGATGTTGACGGGCTCCGACAGCGCCTTGAGCAGCGAGTCCGCCGCCGCCGGCTGACGGAAGCCCCGCACCGCGAACGCGATGCCCACCACCGCCAGCACGCCGGCCAGGGTCTGGAGCGCCACGCGGCCCTCCGCGCCCGGCCGCATGGACTCCCACGCCAGGTAGCCGGCCACCACCAGCACCGCCACGCCCACCAGCGCCTTGGCGGACACCTGCGCCTGGGCGCTCACCGCGCCCAGCGTCGCCACGCCGCCCAGCAGCAACATCAGCGCCACGGCGCGCGCGCTCGGCGTCGTCCGGGCCCGCCCCTTCGCGGAGAAGGCGTCGAAGGACAGGTAGACGCCGAAGGCCAGCAGCACCAGCGTCACCAGATCCCCTGTCCACAGCGGGCGCGAGGTGAAGAACGCGATGGGCTTGGTCACCAGGTCCTGCGGATAGGGCCGGTCGTAGTTGTAGACGAACAAGTCGGTGAAGATCTTCGGGTTCTCCGCGATGTTCTTCCCCACCAGGACGAAGAGCATGAAGCCGAAGATGAGGCTCACCGCGTGCGCGGAGATGCCCTCCTCCCACAGCCGGTCGATGAAGAGCGCCAGGAGGACGGCCACGCCCGGCAGCACCGGGAAGACGTAGTGGTGGAACTTGGTGGCGCTGGACGACAGCAGCCAGAAGGAGAAGGCCACCCACAGCACCGCGATGATGGCCAGGTGGTCCGCCGCCTTCTCCGAGCGCAGCTTCAGCCGCGCCACCACCGAGAAGGCGCCGGGCAGCAGCGCTACCCAGGGGAAGATGGCGAAGCCGCCCTGCTCGATGAAGTAGATGAACGTGCCGCCCGGCGTGGTGGTGTGCACGCCCGCCGTGAGGCGGTTGAGGTGGTCATGGACGAAGAAGCGGTACCAGAAGAGCTTGCCCTCATCATCCACGGAGCCGAAGAGGGACAGCGTCAGGTACCAGGGGCCCGCCACCGCGAAGAACACCAGGATGCCCGTGCCCAGGTGCATCTTGAACATCTGCCCCCACAGCACGGGCATGGGCTGACGGCCCTCGCGCACGTCCTTGCGGAAGCTGGACTGGGTGAGCCACTTCAGGTGCGCGTCCAGGCTGTCGCTGTCCCAGGGGATGACGGACAGGGCCGCGTACAGCATCAGGATGACGGCGGGCAGGCCCACGCCCAGCAGGCCCTTGGCCAGCGCGGACAGGCCGGCGAAGAAATAGAAGCCGTACCACCAGGCGGCGCGGTGCTTCGTGGTCGCATCCAACTGGCCGATGAGCGCGCACGCCATGGCGCAGATGAACGTCGTGACGAAGGGCGTGTCCGTCACCGTCTGCCGCGTGAGCAGGAAGTACAGCGGCATGGTGGCCAGCACGAAGCCGGTGGCCAGGCCCGCGCGCCGGGACACCACGCGCGACACCGCCAGCGACAGCAGCGCCACCGCGGTGATGCTCAGGAGCGCGAAGGGCACCCGCATGCCCCACTCCATGTAGCGGCCCAGCACCCCGCCGGGGTTCACCGCGCCCGCGGCGTACATGCCCAGCGCCTGCATCCACATGGTGAGCGGCGGCTTGGAGAAGAACCACGAGCCTTCCCAGAAGGGGTACACGTAGTCCTGGCGGACAATCATCATCCGCGCCACTTCGCCGTAGTGCGTCTCCCAGCAGTCCCAGAGGCCCACCGCGCCCAGGTAGGGGAGGAAGAGCAGGGCCGCGAAGCCCGCCGTGGCCGTCACGACGCGCAGGCTGAAGGACAGCTCCAGCCACCGCTTCGCCCACTTCGCCTGGAAGAAGTCCTTGCCGAGGATGGCCTCGGCGAAGGTCTGCTCCCGCTGCTGTTCGACTTCGCTCTCCACGGACTGAAGCTCCTTGAGTCGTTCCGGACGGTGGGCGGCCCACCCTCGGCGGGACGCGGCGTTATATCCCCGCGGCCCCCTCCGGTCGACCACCGCCAACCGCCTCTGCCGTGAGCCTGACTGCGCGCCGCTGTGCAGGTGGATGTACACGGAAGGGGCGCCAACCCCGCGAAAGCACGGCTCCCTGGCTGGGGCACGGCGCTTGAAACGCCTGGGCCCGGCGGTGCTTCCCGAGGCCGATGGAAGTGGCCGCCGAGGAGACATCATGCTCGCCCCCGCGGTGCCCCTGGTCTGCGCCCTCTTGCTCGCGCAGCCAGGGAACGAGGCCCCCGTCCTTCAGTCGCCCGCCACACCGCTCCCTTCCCAGACCTGGCACGCCCCCACGGTGTGCTTGCGGCTGCCACCGACGCAGGCCGTCCCCTCCGGTGAGTGGCGAGCCCAGTGTGACGACACCGCCCAGGTGTGCCGGGTGTCTCCACGGCGGGAGCTGGACGCCGAGGGCCAGGAGACGGACCGGCGACAAGCGCGGGTGACGCCCTGCTCCATCGCGCTCGACGACGAGGCGGCGGCGCGGGTGAAGGGTTATCGAATGGAGCCGGCCCGCGCGGCGGCCCCACCCGGCTGGTACCGGGACGAGCGCGGGCGGGTGATGCAGTTCAACTTCGACCTGAACCGGCGCGTCTGGCTTGGAGGCGCCTGGGCTCCGCTTTGGCATGACGGCCAGGCGCAGGGCCGCATGCGCGCCGACTTCGGCATCGCGGTGGAGGCGCCGTCCCACCAAGGGAAGCGGCTGCACCGGCTCCGCGTCCTGGAGACGGAGCTGCACCTGGGCGTGCCCTCGCTCGACCTGACGGCGGCGCGTTACGACTTCAGCGTCGAGCGCGACGACCCGCTCTTCCGCGTGACGACCTTCTTCGGCAAGCCGCGGCGGCATGACCTCCACCTCAACCTGGGCTTGTGGATGGAGACGCTCCGCGTGGAGGAGCTCGAACGCGGCGGCGAAGTGGGGCGCTTCCTCACCTGGGGCGCGCTCCACGCCACGGTGGACCTGTGGCACTCGAAGGACCTGGTGTCCTACGTGCGCGTGCGCGCCGGTCCCTCCTTCGAGCGGGACGCTGCGAATGGCTTCAACACCTTCGTCCCGGGCGCGGCGCTCGAAGCCGACCTGACGCTGGACCGCAACGGCTTCCACCACCTGCGGCTGGGGGTGGAAGCGGAGAAGGTGTTGCTGGCCCCGGCCGTCGCGGGCCGCCCGCCGAGGCCGGAGCGGCTGCGGCTCCATGCCGGCTACGAGGTCATCCTCCTGGCCATCAACGACCAGCCGGTGACCCTGCTCGTGGATGGCCGCGGCGTGAAGCGTGGCGACCTCGCGGGCGTCCCCGAGCAGTGGGAGTGGTCCACGTCCGCGGGCCTGCGCTTCTCCCTCTGGGCGCCCGCGCGGCGCTCCGCGCCCAGGGGCGCGTCCGTGAAGGGGTAGGCCCCCATGCTGATGCTCGGATTGGCGCTGCTGCTGGCCACCGCCGCGGACGTGCCGCGGGGCGTGCCCACCGACGACGCCTGCGTGGCCCTGGACGAACGCGGGGAGCCCTACCCCATCTGCTTCGACCCGGGCGACGGCTTCGTGGTGGGCACGCGCATGCGGCTCAGCCGCTCGGTGATGACGCAGGCGGTGCGCACGGGCGTGCACCTCCGAAGCGGACGCAGCAGCCGGAGCAAGGGGTCGCCCTGGTTCAACAACCACCGGCTGCTCGGGCTGGAGGCGTGGGATGGGGAGCAGCGTGGGCTCACCTTCACCGCGTATGACGGGACGCTGCGCCGGCACCTGGAGGAAGGCTTCATCCTGGTGCCCACGGCGCGACCAGCGCGCATCCCCTTCCCCTTCGACGTGACGGTGGCGCTGCGGCTGGGGCACCTGGAGCGCCGCGTCTGGGAGGGCCCCGGGTGGACCTTGGAGGCGGGACGGCTGGGCCTGCTGTTGGACCCGGTGCGCGCGGAGACGGAGCGGGCGTGGTTCGGCGTGGGGCCCGCGGCCGGGCACTCCGTGCGGCGCTCCAGGGAGGGCGCCTCGCACACGGTGGCGCCCTTCACCGAGCTGATGTTCGACGCGGGACTGGAGTCACGGGACGGACTGTGGGCCCTGCGCGCATCGGGGCTCGCGGGCTGGAGCGTTGGCATCGAGCGTGGGCTGTACTTCCGCGCCAGGACGGACGTGGGCCTGGAGCGCGTCGTGCTGGCGGTGGCGGACCAGCCCGTGGTGCTCCAGGTGAGCGGGGCCTATGTCCACCGGGACGCGGGGCTGGCCCGGCGCAGTGAGTGGACCGCGAACGCGGGGCTCGCGGTCCGCGTCTTCGGCGCCCGGTGATGCGCGGCAAGAGAGGCCCGGGCGCTCCCCCAAGGAGCGCCCGGGACCGGCTCACTGCGACGAAGAGGGCGTGAAGAGGCTGTTCACCGTGTTCACGACGGCAGCGCCCTGCGCGAGACCGGGAATGGGCAGCGCTGACACGACCGCGCTCGCCGAGTCGATGACCGCGTGCGTCTTCTGCGACGGTGTCGACGACGCGTTGGTGAACACGTCCCGCGTGTTCGACAACGAGGACATCGCACCGACGACGTTCAGGCCCGGGACGAACTTGCCCAGCGTCTTCCCAACGAACGTCGGGGGCAGCGCCGTGGGCACGGTGCCTCGCGACATCTGGCCGATGGCGCGGGCACCCGTCTCGAAGGTGTCCGCCACGTTGATGGCGTTGTTCAGCGTGCCCGAGGTGCTGCCAATCGTGCTCACCGCCTGCTGCGGTGTCCTCACCGGCTCCGACGAGCCGCCCTTGCTCCCCACGCGCTTGGCGACGTTCGCCTCGAGCGCCACCGCGTTCATGGTCCGGTCCGCGACCTCCGCCACCACGGGCCCGGGCTTGAAAGACGAAACGGTCGACTTGACTCCAGGAATCTGCGGCATGGTGTTCCCCCCTCTGCGTGTGACCGTGGCCTGCATTGGGGTTATCTGCGGTGACTCTCGGCAGTTTCACCTACATTTTCCGACCTGTTTTTCAGCGGTGTGGCGCCGCCTCCAGCACGGTCCGAAGCGTGAGCTCCGCCGCGCGCAGCCGGGCATCCTGAGGGTCCACCTGGCGCGCTTCCACCAGGCGCTCCAAGGCCCGCGCGACGTTGCCGCGTGACAGCTCGCAGCGCACGCCCGCCTCCAACGCGCCGGTGTCCCAGGGCCCGTACACCCGCGCCTCCGCGGCCGCGTGACACCCTTCCTCCACGCGCGACGCCTGCAGGAGCGCACGCGCCAGCTCCACGCGCGTCTCCACATGAGCGGGCGCCAGCCGCACGGACTCGCTCAACGGCGCCACCGCTTCCTTGGGGAGGCCCAGGCGGCGCAGCACCCCGCCCAATTCGCGCAGCGGTCCCGGCGCGCCCGGGACGAGCAGCGCGTGAGCCCGCGCCTCGCGCAGGACGGATGGCTCGTCGAAGCGCAGCTCCGCCACCATCCGGTCCACCACCTCTCGGTAGGCGGGGTACGCCGCGGGCCAGGTGAACACCAACCGGTACACCCACTCCCCCCGCGGCACGAAGAGCGCCATCAGATGGGTGGGCCCCCCTGGCCCCTCCAGCTCCGCATGCAGCCGCTGCGCGCTCCGCCCACCCACGCGCGCCGCCACCGGCCCCGTCACCTTCAGCGTCCGCCCCTCCGGGCCCTGAGCGCCCTGCACCAACACGTCCTGCTGGAACTGCCGTGCCTGGACCGAGCCGTCTCCCGGCTCTCCCGTCTCGATGGCCTCCGCCGAGAAGGTCGCGCGGCCACGCCCGGGCAAGCCGTTGGAGAAGGCCCGCCGGCCCTGCCCGTCCACGTCGCCCCGCCAGTCGCGCGGCAGCGCCACGGAGATGCCAAAGCCGTCATCCCGCTCCGTGCGCCAGATGGAGCGCTCCGCCACCACCCCTCCCGCGAGCACCACCGCCACCGTCACCATCCCCACCGGGCGCAGCCAGCCTGGGGCCGGACGCCAGCGCGGCTCCAGGAAGACGCCGGCCAGCAGTCCCGCGAGCAGGCCCCCCAGGTGCCCCGCGTTGTCCACGCCCACCGACGTCCACCCCATCCAGAGGAAGACCAGCACCGTGGGCACCGCGGCCTCGCCGGACATCCACCGCGCCGGCAGCTTCGCCCGGTGACGCCGGCCCAGGACGAGCAGCGCCCCTACACAGGCGTACACGAGCCCGGAGGCCCCCACGCTCACCGCCCCGGAGTTGCCGAGCGAGCCGGCCATGGTGCCCAGCCCCGCCGCCACCAGCAGCGCCGCGTAGTCCCGGCGCCGGCAAAGGCGCTCCAGGCCGCTTCCCGCCGCCAGCAGCACCAGGACATTGAGGGACAGGTGGAGGAAGTCCCGGTGCAGGAAGTTGGCGGTGACGAGCCGCCAGACCTGGCCCGCGTCCACCACCAGGGGCCCCGCCTTGGCGCCCCACCGCAGCAGGGAGTCCAGCCCCACGGGCCCCGTCGCGCGCGCCGCGCCGTGGATGGCCACCAGCACGGTGGCCAGGATCAAGGTGAGCCAGGGCGCCCCCCCAAGTCGCGCTCCACCGGCCGATTGACCGATGGACAACAGCCTCGCCTGCCCCTCTTCCTCGGGAGAAAGTCCTGTCTTTTGAGGGGGATACATGGCTTGTACAGGGAAAGGCCGTTCTGCTATGACTGTACGCGGATCGGACCCGTGCTGAAGCTCATCATCGAAGACGACGAGGGGCGCAAGACCGTTGTTCCCTTCGTGCGTGACGAGATCACCATCGGCCGTCAGGAGGGAAACACCATCCGCCTGACGGAACGAAATGTGTCTCGCCGTCACGCACGATTGGTGCGACTCAATGGCCACGTCGTAGTGGAAGACCTGGGGAGCTATAACGGCACCCGGATCAACGGCGAGCGAATCGCGGGTCAGTCGCCCCTGAAAGAGGGCGACCTGGTCCAGATTGGCGACTACGACCTCGCGCTCCAAGCCGAGGGCGCGGCCAACGCCGTAGGCCCCATCACCACCAAGGTGCCCGCCCGCCGGCCGGAGCCCGAGCCGGAGGAGGACGACTCCGACAACGAGCCCGAGGAGAGCGACCACACCCCGCCCTCCCTCAGCGCCGCGGAGGCCCGCCGTCACTCCACCTCCATCATCCGGTTGGATCAGGTGGAGGCGGAGCGGCCGCGCAAGGTGGTGGACGTGCCCGCCGAGGACGCTCCCCGCCTGCTCGTGTTGTCCCCGGACGAGCTCAAGGGCCAGGAGTTCGCCTGCATCCGCACGGAGCTGCGGATCGGCCGCACCGACGACAACGACATCACGTTGGATCATCGGTCGCTGTCGCGCACCCACGCCAAGCTCGTCCGCGAGGACGCTGGCGAGTGGCGCGTCATCGACATGCAGTCCGCCAACGGGATGACGGTCAACGGTGAGAGCTACGCGCAGGCCACGCTCGGCACCGGAGACATCATCGAGCTGGGACACGTGAAGCTGCGCTTCGTCAACGCCGGTGACGCGTCAGACGACGCGGCCGCCGGCGGCGGCTCGCGCTCGAAGCTGCCCCTGGTGGCGGGCCTCGCGGCCCTGCTGCTCGGCGGCGGCGGCGGCGCCTTCTGGTACCTGAACCAGCAGGGCGCCCAGCCGGTAGCGGCCCCCGTCATCGCGCAGACGCCCACGCCGCTCCCGGACGAGGAGCCGCGGCCGACCATCGAGGACCAGGCCGCGGCCAACGACACCCCGCTCGCGACGGCGGCGGCGCAGACGCCCAAGACGCCTCCCCCCCCACGTGGCCCCTCCATGGAGGAGCAGCGCGCGGTCGCCGACAAGGCGATCGCGGCGCGTGACTTCGACGCGGCCGTGGAGGCGCTGGAGGTCATCAAGGATGCCAACGGCCAGCGCCCCCGTGACGTGGAGACCCGGCTCGACGAGGCGCGCGCCGAGCAGCTGATGAAGCGGCGGCTCGACGACGTCCGCAAGGCCCTGGGCGACGGCAAGCTGCCGGAGGCCGAGGAGGCCCTGCGCGAAAGCGCCGCCACCAAGGCGTTCGCCAAGGAGTACGCGGCGCTGAAGACGCAGGTCGCCGAGGCCAAGAAGAAGGCGGCTCCGCCCGCCGCGGTTCCCACCTCCGGCACGGACAAGGCGCCGTCCGCCGCGCAGTCCGCGGCGGCCAAGGCCCAGGCGGACGGCTTCGAGCACATCAAGGGCCTGCGCTACCGGCAGGCCATCGAGCAGCTCAACAAGTGCCTCGACCTGGAACCTGGCCGCGCCGAGTGCCACCTCTACCTCGGGTCCGCCTACGCGAATGACAACCAGCCCGAGAAGGGCGCGGTTCACTACAAGCGATTCCTGGAACTTGCGCCCAATCACGCGTACTACGAGCGCGTGAAGGGTTTGGTCGAGAGTTACGAGAATCCCAAGAAGTAGTGGTCTGCCGGAATCACCCTCGCCCCCCGAGGGTATTCCGGTCCCATGGCACTGAACTGCAGCGAGGAGACGCTGTGCAGATTCGCATCCTGGTAGTTGATGATGAGCAGGACAACTGCGACTACCTCAAGCTGGTCCTGACCCGTGAAGGCTACGAGGTGGTGACCACGACGGACCCCACCCAGACGGTGGAAATCCTCCGGGGCTCCGACTTCCACCTCGTCATCCTCGACATGATGATGCCGCAGATGTCGGGCACCGAGGTGCTGGAGCTGATTCGCAAGTACGACACGGACGTGGCCGTCATCGTCGCCACCGCGTACCCCACGGTGGACACGGCGGTGGCCTCGCTCAAGGCGCAGGCCTCCGACTACGTCAAGAAGCCCATGGAGCCGGAGCAGTTCATCACCGCGGTCCGCAACGCCCTCCAGAAGAAGGGCTTGTCCCAGGACCCGGAGGCGGACCTGCACCGCGCCATTGGCCGCACCATCCGCGACGCACGCAAGACGCAGGAGCTCACGCTCAAGCAGCTGGCGCGGCGCACGGGCCTGTCGGTGTCGCTGCTGTCGCAGATTGAGCGCGCGGAGTCCTCCGCCTCCATCTCCTCGCTGTACAAGATTGCCTCGGCGCTGCAGCTGCGCATGGGCGAGCTCTTCGGCGACACCTGATGTCGCCGTGGCAGTACCCCGCCGGCCGCCCTGACTAGCGGCCGGAGAAGCGGGGCGGGCGCTTTTCGAGGAAGGCCGCCCGCCCCTCCTTCGCGTCCTCGCTCCCGAAGGCCGCCGCGCGCAAGCCGCGCAGCCGCGCCCGGTCCGCCGCCTCCAACGGGGCCCGAGCCAGGCGCCCGAAGGACTCCTTCATCCCCGACACCGCCAGCGGCGCATGGCTGGCCAGGGTGGCGCACAGCGCCAGCGCGCGCGGCTCCGCGTCCGCCAGGCAGTCGTCCAGCAGCCCCCACTCCAACGCCTCCCGCGCGCTCAGCTTCCGCGCCGCGAGGAAGAGCTGCTTGGCGCGCGCCACGCCCACCAGCCGCGCGGCCCGGGCCAGCCCCTCCGGGGAGTAGACGATGCCCAGCTTCGCGGGGGGCATGAGGAAGACGGCGTTGGGCGCGCCGACGCGGAAGTCGCACGAGGCCGCCAGGTCGAAGCCCGCGCCCACCGCCGGGCCCTCCACCAGCGCCACGCTGGGCGCGGGGTGGGACTCCAGCTTCAGCAGGCACTCCACCAGCAGGTCATCCGGCAGCCGCCCGTCCGCGCCCGGGGGGCCCAGGTGCGTCAAGTCATAGCCGGAACAGAACGCCCCACCCGCGCCGCGCACCAGCAAGGCGCGCACGTGCGGGGCGGGCTCCAGCGCCGCGTCCAGCCGAGCCAGGAGGCCGTCATCCAGCGCGTTGCGGCGGGCCGGGTTGGACAGCGTCAACACCCGGACCCCGTCGTCGCGGTCCTCGACGTTCAGCGAAGCGCCTGTCGCGACGACGGGCTCCACTGCTAGCCGAGCACCACGAGGACGTCGCCCTCGTTGACCGACTGCGCCTCCTTCACCCGAATCTCCTTCACCGTCCCGCCCTCCTCTGCCTCCACGGGCATCTCCATCTTCATGGACTCGAGGATGACGAGCGTGTCGCCCGCGTTGACCTGCTGGCCGACCTGAACCTCAATCTTCCACACCGTGCCGGTGATGTGCGCCGCTACGTCCGCCATGAATCCGTGCCTCCTCAGGGGTGGGTGGGGCTGGAGCGGGCCCCGCTACGCCGGCTTGGCGTGGTGCTCCAGGAAGTGCGTGTCCAGCTCGCCGGCCTGGAAGGCCGCATCCTGCACGATGCGCAGGTGGAGCGGGATGTTCGTCTTGATGCCTTCGATGCGGAACGACTGGAGCGCCGCCACGGAGCGCGCAATCGCCTGCGCCCGCGTCTCACCGGTGACGATGAGCTTGGCAATCATCGGGTCGTAGTTGGGCGTGACGGTGTTGCCCTCGCCGTAGCCCGCGTCCAGCCGGACGCCCTCGCCCGTGGGCGGCTGGAACACCTTCAGCGGCCCAGGGGACGGGAAGAACTTCACCGGGTCCTCTGCGTAGATGCGGAACTCCAGCGCCGCCCCGCGTCGCTTCACGTCCTCCTGCGTCACCGTGAGGCGCTCACCCGCGGCGATGCGCAGCTGCCAGCCGATGAGGTCCAGCCCCGTGGTCAGCTCCGTCACCGGGTGCTCCACCTGGAGGCGGGCGTTCATCTCAATGAAGTAGACCTCACCGTCCGAGTACAGGAACTCCACCGTGCCGGCGTTGGCGTAGCCGAAGGCCTTCGCCGCGGCCACCGCGGCCGTGAAGAGCTTCCGCGCCAGCTCCGGGTTGCGCCCGTCCGCGAACAGCACGGAGGGGGCCTCCTCCACCACCTTCTGGTGTCGCCGCTGGATGGAGCACTCCCGCTCCAGGCAGTGGATGAGGTGGCCGTGCTGGTCCCCCAGAATCTGGACCTCGATGTGCCGCGGCGCCGGAAAGTAGCGCTCCACGTACACGCCTTCCTTGCCGAAGGCGGCCTTCGCCCGGTCCGTGCACTGGCGGTAGACCTTCTCCATCTCCGCCGGGCTCCTGGCCACCGCCATGCCAATGCCCCCGCCGCCGCTGGCCGCCTTGACGAGCACCGGGTAGCCGATGCGCTCGGCCTCCGCCAGCGCGCTGGCCACGTCGGGCACCACGTCCTCGCTGCCGGGCACCACGGGCACCCCCGCGGCGGACACCAGCCTGCGGGCCTGGCTCTTGTCCTTCATCCGCGCCATGGCCTCCGGCGGCGGTCCCACGAAGATGAGCCCCGCGTCCGCGCAGGCCTGGGCGAACTCGCCGTTCTCCGACAGGAAGCCGTACCCCGGGTGGATGGCCTGCGCGCCCGTCTGCTTCGCGGCCTGCAGGATGGCGGCGGCGTCAAGGTAGCTGTCCTTGGCCGGCGCGGGGCCGATGCGTACCGCCTCGTCCGCCTCCTTCACGAAGGGCAGCTCGGCGTCCGCGTCCGAATAGACGGCGACCGTCTTGAGCCCCATTCCCCGGGCCACCACGCCGATGCGGCGGGCGATTTCTCCCCGGTTGGCGATGAGCAGCTTCTGGAACATGGCGAAACCCCTGGGGTGCGGGTGCGAAAGGGCGGCGAACCTAACCCTCGCTCCCTCCCAAGACAAGGGTGCGGGCGGACGTGCAACAGGTCCCTACAGTCCAGTAAATTTGCGGGTCTACAAGGCGGTGTCGTACCTTGTTCCCCGTGACGCCCCCCTCCTCTTCAAGCCCTGGCGGCGTGGTCAATCTGCACCACGCGCGGCGCGCCAAGCGCCTGGACCTCTACCGTGGCCGGCACACGGACCGCGTGCGCTTCGTGCGCACCACGCTGGAGGCGCTGACGCAGAGCGGAACCCTCTTCACCGAGGAGGGCACGCGCCGCGGCCTCTCCCTGCTGAAGGCGCTCCAGCTGCTGCAGCGGGCCCACGCGCGCCTGGAGGAAGTGTCCGGCGACGGCGTGCTGCCCGCGGCCCGGCTCCCGGAGCGCGTGGACGCGCTCTATTCGGAAGTCGACGCCCTCTTCGCCCGCGCGGACACCCTGTCCGCCCGCGACGAAGCCAGCGTGGCCCAGCTTCCCGCTCGCTGAGCCCCGCTTCTCCCCTGCCGCTTACGGCAGCTCCGTCTGGCCCTGCCGCCGCAGGAAGGTGGGGATGTCGAACTGGTCCTCGTCCAGCGGCAGCGGCGCGTCCTTCACCACCGCAGTGCGGGCGCTCACGGCCTTGCTGCTCTCCACGGTGAGCTGGCGCGAGCCGCTGCCCTTGGTGGGCACCAGGCTGGCGACTTCCTCACGCGCGTTGGCGAGCACGGACTGCGCCGGACGCGACAGCGGCACCTGCACCACGGGCGTCACCGTGCGGACCTTGGGCGCGTCCCGGTGCACGAAGCCCGTGGCGATGATGGTGATCTTCACCTCGTCCGAGATGTTCTCGTCGATGAGCGAGCCGAAGATGATCTCCGCCTCGCTGTCGGCGGCGTCGTGCACCAGCGTCAGGGCCTCGTTGACCTCCTGCAGGGTCATGTCGCGGCCACCGGTGATGTTGATGAGCAGGCCCGTGGCGCCGTCGATGGTGACGTCCTCCAGCAGCGGACTGGCGATGGCCTGCTGCATGGCAATCAACGCGCGCTTGTCGCCGGTCGAGTGGCCCGTGCCCATGAGCGCGATGCCCTTGTCGCTCATGATGGTCTTCACGTCTGCGAAGTCGACGTTGATGTAGCCGTGGTACTGGATGAGGTCGCTGATGCCCTGCACGGCGTTCAGCAGGACCTCGTCCGCGCGCTTGAACGTCTCCAGCAGCGGCATCGGCTCGTTGGAGAGCGACAGCAGGCGCTGGTTCGGAATGGTGATGAGCGTGTCCACCGCGGCCTTGAGCTCCACGATGCCCTGCTCGGCCTGCTTGCGGCGCTTGTTGCCTTCGAAGAGGAAGGGCTTGGTGACGACGCCCACCGTGAGGCAGCCCAGGCTCTTGGCGATGTCCGCGATGATGGGCGCGGCGCCCGTGCCGGTGCCGCCGCCCATGCCGGCGGTGACGAACACCATGTCGGCGCCCTCGAGCACCGCGGCAATCTGGTCGCGTGACTCCAGGGCGGCCTCGCGGCCCATCTCCGGGTTGGCGCCCGCGCCCAGGCCCTTCGTCAGCGTCTGGCCCAGCTGAAGCCGGGTGGGCGCCTTGCTCGCGGCGAGCGCCTGGACATCGGTGTTGGCGGCGATGAAGTCCACCCGGTCCAACTTGGACAGGATCATCGTATTGACGGCGTTGCAGCCGGCGCCACCCGCCCCGACGACCCGAATCTTGGCGGCCTGCTTGTTCTGATCGAACTGGTCCATGGTGGTCCTCTCGCCCGGAGTTGCGCGATGCAGCGCGCGTGCTCCCAACCTCCT
Source organism: Myxococcus sp. AM009 (assembly GCF_013372605.1). Classification (NCBI taxonomy): domain Bacteria; kingdom Pseudomonadati; phylum Myxococcota; class Myxococcia; order Myxococcales; family Myxococcaceae; genus Myxococcus; species Myxococcus sp. AM009. The sequence continues at coordinate 7,592 of NZ_JABXEP010000118.1, read as the reverse complement.
CAATCATCAGCAAGTCCCACGCTTTGGCAAGTATTCCGCTACGAGCCTGTAGCGGGATGCTGCGCGTCCGAGTCCTGACGCGCACTTACGCCAACGCAAGGACGTGCAGGCGTGCGACGCGGTGGGTGAACTTCGCCCCTTGACTCGCGCGCCACGGCACTGCGTAGCGGGTGGGACGCAGCATGCCCCAAAAAACGACGGGTGGCCCCGAAATCTCTTTCGGAGCCACCCGTGGATGAGCGCACCCGGTGTGCTTCACCGGGTATTCAGGGCCCGTGTGTCACCGCGCCTCGCGCTCCACTTCCACCTTCCCCACGCGGAGGATGGTGAAGCCCACGCGGCGGTTGTTCTCGCGGCCCTTCGCCGTCTTGTTGGTGTCCACCGGCTTCGCCTCGCCGTAGCCCACCGCCTCCATGCGGCCCTCGGCGATGCCGGCGTTCACCAGGAAGGCGCGCACGTTGTTCGCGCGGCGCTGGGACAGGTCCAGGTTCTTCGCGTCGTTGCCCTGGGCATCCGTGTGGCCCTCGATGCGGACCAGTTCCACCTGCGGGTTGGCGCGCAGCACCGCGGCCACCTGCTTCAGCAGCGGGAACGAGCGGGCCAGGATGACGTCCTTTCCAGTGGCGAAGTAGACCTTCTCCAGGATGACGATGCGCTCGCCATCCACGAGCACCTTGACCTTGCCCTTGTCGGGGCAGCCGTCCTCGTCCTGGAAGCCGTTGATGGTCTCCGGCTCGTTCGGGCACTTGTCCTCGGCGTCGGGGATGCCGTCCCGGTCGTTGTCCGGATCCGGGCAGCCGTCCTCGTCCTGGAAGCCGTCCTTGTCCTCCGGGGCGTTGGGGCAGCGGTCCTCCGGGTCCATGAGGCCGTCGCCATCCGTGTCCACTGGCGGCGGGGGCGGCGCCACGTCCGGGCAGCCCTCCGTGTCCTCGAAGCCATTGACCGTCTCCGGCTCGTTCGGGCACGCGTCCGCCGTGTCGGGGATGCCGTCCGCGTCGTTGTCCGGGTCGGGGCAGCCGTCCTCGTCCTGGAAGCCGTCCTTGTCCTCGGGGTCCGTCGGGCAGGCGTCATGGAGGTCCAGGAGGCCGTCGCCGTCCGTGTCCACCGGCGCCGCCGGCTGCGGCTCGCGGGACGGCTCCGGGCTGTAGCTGAAGCCCGCGAGCAGCCGGAAGCCCGGCGTGCCGTAGCCGCGGGTGAGCCCCGGCCCGCCGCCCACGTGCGCGGAGAAGCCGCCCAGCGCGCGGTACTTCAGCGCCGCCAGCAGCTCCAGCGGGCGCTCCTCGGTGTCCTGCTGCTCCAGGTTCACCGCGCCCACCACCGTGGCCGCGAGCGCCAGCGGCACCTCGCGCACCGTGAAGGGCAGCTCGGCGCCCACGCCGTAGGACACCGCGTTGCCCACGTTCAGGTTGCGCAGCTGCTGCATCTGCCGGAAGTCCACGCCCACGTTGGCGGCCACGCGGAAGCGCTCGCCGTATTCGGCCACCAGGCGCGGCTGCACGCCCACGCCCGAGCTCCCGAGAAAGTCAGAGCCGCCGCCCGTGGGCAGCACGACCGGCACCGTCAGGGCCAGGCCGAAGGAGCCCTCCTCCAGGAGGCGGGCCTTGGGCACCAGGCGCAGGTCACCGATGCCGCCCGAGCCCACGCCCTGGGCGAAGGACGGGTCCACCATGGGCGCCGCCTGCGAACGCTGGAGCGTCACCGGCAGCAGCACGCCGAGCTCGAAGCGGTCGAAGAGGCCCACCGAGCCCATCAGGTCCACCCCCACCTGGCTGCGCACCAGCGCGGTGATGTACCGGCCCGAGCGCGGGTCCATGAAGTTGAGCGGCTTGTCCGCGTAGTTGACGGACACGCCCACGTTCCAACCCAGGTGGGAATGCACCTGGGCGCTCTGGACGCCCAGGATGTCCTTCGAGCTCGGCCCCGGCTTGTACTGCTGCACGTCGATGGACTGGGAGGCGGACAGCGTGGGCACCTGCGCCACGGCCGGCCGCGACACCAGCAGCACCGCCAGCGCCAGCACGGCGGCGGCCACAGGGGCCCCACCGGCCCGCCCCGCCGAGCGGCGGAAGCGGCCCAGCAGCGGCAGCCCGAGCAGGAGCAGCGCCAGCGGAGCGAAGGTGCCCGCGCCGCTCGTGCTGCACCCACGGCCGGAGATGACGAAGTCGTCGTTGCCATCCAGCGGGTTCGTCCCGCCCGTGACTTCCTCGCCGTCGTTCACGCCGCCGCCGTCCGTGTCGGCGTTGTTCGGGTCCGTCTCCCCGTTGTCGAAGGAGCCGTTGTGGTTGGCGTCCTCCGCGCCGTCCGTCAGGCCGTCGCCGTCCGTGTCCGGGTCGAGCGGGTGGGTGGGGTTGGAGCCGCGCACCTCCACGCCGTCCGTCAGGCCGTCGTCGTCCGTGTCCGGGTTGTTCGGGTCCGTCTCCGTGGTGTCGACTCGGCCGTCATGGTTGGCGTCTTCCTCGCCGTCCATCAGGCCATCGCCGTCCGCGTCCGGGTTCTTCGGGTCGGTGGTGGTGCTCGGGTCCGCGTCCGGACGGAAGTTGGGCGAGCCTCGGTCCGTGTCCGCCGGAGCGCTCTCCAGCGTCACGCCCAGCTCCGTGCCGTCCAGGATGCCGTCGTTGTCGCTGTCCGGGTCCAACGCGTCGATGAGGCCGTCACCATCCGTGTCGGTGACGCCGTCGATGCCGTCCGGCACGCCGTCGTCGTCGCTGTCCGCGTCGTTGGGGTCCAGGCCCAGCGAGATTTCGGTCGCATCGTCGATGCCGTCGCCGTCGGAGTCGACGTCGTCCGCGGGGTTGAGCGGATCCGTCTCTCCCGGGTCCACCCGGCCGTTGCGGTTGGCGTCCTCGATGCCGTCACGCACGCTGCCGCCGTCCGTGTCGGGGTTGAGCGGGTCCGTCGTCGTGGTCGGGTCGGAGTCCGCCACGAAGCCCGTCATGTCCGTGTCGGTGCCCTGGGGCTCGGTGAGGCCCAGCTCCAGGCCGTCCGACAGCAGGTCGCCATCCGTGTCCCCGTTGTTCGGGTCCGTCTCGCCGTCGTCGACGATGCCGTTGTGGTTGGCGTCCTCGTTGCCATCCAGGATGCCGTCGTCATCCGAGTCGTCGTCGAGCGGATCCGTCCCCGCGACATTCACCTCGATGCCGTCCGGCAGGCCGTCACCGTCCGTGTCGGGGTTGTTCGGGTCGGTGCCCAGCGCAATCTCCTCGGCGTCCGTCAGGCCGTCGTCGTCCGAGTCGACCGCCACCGCCCAGGTGTAGGTCGCCGGCGTGTCGTCCACGTTGCCCGCCTCATCCACCGCGCGGACGCTCAGCGTGTGGCTGCCTTCCGCCAGGCCCGTGAAGGTGACCGGGTCCGTGCACGGCACGTACGCCGCGCCGTCCAGGCTGCACTCGTACGTCACCGGCGACTCGTCCGAGTCGAAGTCGAACGTCGCCGCGCTGGGCGCGTCCGTCAGCGGCGGGCCCGTGACGATGAGGGTATCCGGCGCGGTGGTGTCCACCGTCCAGGTGTAGCTGGCCGGCGTCGGGTCCACGTCGCCGTCGGCATCCACCGCGCGCACCTCCAGCGTGTGCTCGCCGTCATCCAGGCCCGTGAAGGTGACCGGGTCCGGGCACGCAGTGAAGGCCGCGCCGTCCAAGCTGCACTCGTAGGTGACCGGGGACTCGTCCGAGTCGAAGTCGAACGTCGCCGAGTCGCTGTTGGTGAGCGTGGGCGGCGTCGAGGTGAACGTCGTCTCCGGCGGCTCCGCGTCCACGATGAACGTGTGCGTCACCGTCGTGCTGGTGTTGCCCGCCTCGTCCTCCGCCGTGACGGACACCGTGTGGGGGCCCTCCGACAGCGTGTCGCCCACGGGGAGCGACCAGTTGCCGACCCCGTCGGCTTCCACCGTGCCCACCGTGACGCCATCCACCACCACCGTCACGGTGCTGCCCGGCTCCGACGTACCGGAGTACGTCACCACCGGCACGTCGAGCACCGCGCCGTCCACGGGCGTGGTGATGACCACCACCGGCGCCGCCGTATCCACCGTCCAGGTGTGCTCGGCGGGGGTCGAGTCCACGTTGCCCGCCGCATCCACCGCGCGCACGAGCAGCGTCTGGTCGCCGTCCGGCAGCGGGCCGAACTGCGCCTGGGCCGGGCACGCCGTGAAGGGCGCGCCGTTCAGCGAGCACTCGTACGTCACCGGAGACTCGTTCGAGGAGAAGACGAAGTCCGCGGTGGCCACGTTCGTCAGCACCGCCGGGCCACTGTCAATGGCGGTGTCCGGCGCCGCCGTGTCCACCGTGAAGGTGGAGCTCGTCGGAGCGCTGGTGTTGCCCGCCTCATCCGTCGCCGTGACGGTGATGGTGTACGTGTCGTCCGGCAACGTCACCGGCGGCGTGAAGGTCCAGTTGCCACCCGCGTCGACCGGGATGGGGCCGTAGGTCGTCCCATCCAGCGTCAGCGTCACGAACTCGGCGCCATCCGCCGTGCCGGTGATGGTCACCACCCCGTCATCCAGCACCGCGCCATTCGCGGGCGAGGTGATGAGCGGCGCCACCGGCGGCGTGAGGTCCACCGTCCAGGTGTGCTCGGCGGGCGTCGGGTCCACATTCCCCGCGGTGTCCACCGCGCGAACCAGGAGCGTGTGCTCCCCTTCCGCGAAGCCGTTGAACGTCGCCGTCTCCGTGCACGGCACGTAGGCCGCGCCGTCCAGGCTGCACTCGTAGGTGGAGCCCGGCTCGGAGGCCGCGAACTCGAACGAGGCTGACGTCTCCGAGGTCACCGCCGGCGGGCCGCTCACCACGAGCGTGTCCGGCGGCGTCGTGTCCACCGTCCACGCGTACTGCGCGGGCGTCGGGTCCACGTTGCCCGCCGCATCCACCGCGCGCACCAGGAGCAGGTGGTCCCCATCCGACAGGCCCGTGAAGGCCGCGGGGTCGGTGCAGGCCACATACATGCCCCCGTCCAGGCTGCACTCGTAGGCCACGCCGCCGCCCTCCGAGCGGAGATCAAAAGTAGCGGACGTGTCCTGCGTCAGCAGCGCCGGACCAGAGTCGATGAACGTGTCGGGCGCCGACAGGTCGACGATGAACGTGCTCGTCACCGGCCCCGCCGAGTTGCCCGCCGGGTCGACGCTGGTGATGCTCACCGTGTGCGGGCCCTCGTCGAGCGGCTCCGGCACGATGAAGGTCCAGTTGCCGTCCTCATCGACGACGATGGGACCGTGCGTCGCACCACCGACCTCCAGGTAGATGCTGCTGCCCGGCTCTCCCGTTCCCGTCAGCGTCGGCGTCGCGGTGGCGACCTCCTCCTGGTCCGCGGGCGAGTCGATGGTCGGCAGCGTCGGGGGCGTGAGGTCCACCGTCCACGCGTACTGAGCAGGCGTCGGGTCCACGTTGCCCGCCTCATCCACCGCACGCACCGCCAGCGTCTGGTCGCCCTCGACCAGGCCCGTGAACGACTGCGGGTCCGCGCAGGCGGTGAAGGGCGCGCCGTTCAGCGCGCACTGGTACGTCACCGGGCTCTCGTTCGAATCGAAGTCGAACGTTGCGCTGGTGGCGTTCGTCACCGCCGGAGGCCCGCTCACGATGGTGGTGTCCGGCGCGGTGGCATCCACCGTCCACGTCCGGGTGGCGGGCGTCGCGTCCACGTTGCCCGCCGCGTCCACCGCGCGCACCGCCAACGTGTGCGCACCATCCGCCAGCCCCGTGTAGGTGACGGGGTCGGTGCAGGGCACGAACGGCCCACCATCCAGCGAGCACTGGTACGTCACCGGGCTCTCGTCCGAGCTGAAGTCGAACGTCGCGCTGCTGGACGTCGTCGTCGCCGGAGGGCCGCTGACAATCGTCGTATCCGGCGCCGTCGTGTCCACCGTCCACGCGTACGTCGCGGGCGTCGGGTCCACGTTGCCCACCGCGTCCACCGCGCGCACCGCCAGCGTGTGGTTGCCCTGGCTCTGCCCATTGACCGTCAGCGGGTCCGTGCAGGGCACGAACGGCCCACCGTCCAGCGAGCACTGGTACGTCACCGGGCTCTCGTTCGAGCTGAAGTCGAACGTCGCGCTGGTGGCGCTCGTCACCGCCGGAGGCCCACTCACGATGGTGGTGTCCGGCGCGGTGGCGTCCACCGTCCACGTGTATTCCGCGGGCGTCACGTCCGCGTTGCCCGCCGCGTCCACCGCGCGCACCGCCAACGTGTGCGCACCATCCGCCAGCCCCGTGTAGGTGACGGGGTCGGTGCAGGGCACGAACGGCCCACCGTCCAGCGAGCACTGGTACGTCACCGGGCTCTCGTCCGAGCTGAAGTCGAACGTCGCGCTGCTGGACGTCGTCGTCGCCGGAGGCCCACTCACGATGGTCGTATCCGGCGCCGTCGTGTCCACCGTCCACGCGTACGTCGCGGGCGTCGGGTCCACGTTGCCCGCCCCGTCCACCGCGCGCACCGCCAGCGTGTGGTTGCCTTCCGCCAGGCCCGTGAACGTGCGCGGGTCGGTGCAGGCCACGAACGGGCCGCCGTCCAGCGCGCACTGGTACGTCACCGGGCTCTCATTGGAGCTGAAGTCGAACGTAGCGCTGGTGGAATTCGTCACCGCCGGAGGCCCACTCACGATGGTGGTGTCCGGAGGCGTGGTGTCGGAGACCACGGTGAAGGTGTTGGTGTTGCTCAGCACGGACGACACGCCCTGGAACTGGGCGTAGGCATTCACCGTATGCGCGCCGACAGGCAGGTCCACGGTCGGCGTGAAGCTGAAGTTCCCCACGGCGTCCGCCGTCGCGCGGCCCACTTCGACGCCATCCACGAAGATGACCACCGTGGAGTTCGCGGGGGCCGAGCCGGTGATGGCCGGACGAACGCCCGTGGTGGAGCCGTTGGCCGGCGTCACCACCACGGGGGCCGGCAGGTTCGCCGGGAAGGCGCCCGGCAGGACGGTGATGACACCCGGGGTTCCTGCAGCGGCGCCATACGTGAGACCGTCCGGAGCGCTGGCCGTCGGCTGCGTGCCCGCGGCGCCGCCGGTGACCACCGGAGGGCACGTTCCCGTCGCGGACTGCGTCAGCACCCGGCCGCCACCACCGCCGCCGCCCGTGCCGTGCTCGGCGAAAATCGTGCTACCGCCATTGCCACCGCGGGCCGACACCTGGTTGGCCGAGCAGCTCAGGGCTCCGGTGACGCGCAGGTACACGGTGCCGCCAGCGCCCGCTCCGCCCGCGGCGTCATTTCCATCCCCCAGGGCGTTGCCGCCCGCCAGCCCGTTCGCCGAAACACGACCGGCCCCCGACAGCGAGGCAGCGCGGATGAACACGAACCCGCCTCCCGCGCTCCCCGCGCCGGCCACGTCATCATTGCCATGTCCAGCGCCACCGCCACCGCCGAACAGCCCCTGGCTCACCGCATCGAAGTTCAGACCGGCGCCACCGAGCCCACCCACCGTCCGAGAAACCGTAGGACCGTCCTCCCCACTCCAAGTGCGCCCACCGATGCCACCTGCGCCCGCGTTGCTGCCGCCACCACCGCCGGAGTTGTGGCAGACGCCGCCGCCACCCGCGTTGGCGATGTTGCCCCGGCCCGTCGTCACCTGCGGGAGGTCGAGCGGGAAGTCCTCGCCGCCAAAC
>NZ_JABXEP010000117.1:0-26449 GCF_013372605.1 Myxococcus sp. AM009 | reverse complement strand
TGCCCAGGGCGGGGGGGCCAATCAGACCCATGACCCCGCCGAGCACGGCTTCGAGCCCGCCGCTCTTCAGGATGTAGCCGTCCGCCCCCGAGGCCCGGGTCTTCCCGTCCAGCTCCGCCTCGGAGATGTCGGAATAGAGGACCAGCTTCGCGGTGACCTTCTTCTGCCGGCGGAGGTACTCCACGACGTCATCGCCGAACATCTCCGGCATGTTGACGTCCATGAGGATGAGCGAGAACGGCCCCTCGGCGAGCTTCTGCTCGAGGCTGGCAAGGTCCTGCGCGCCGCTCGCCTGGTAGCCGGCGGCGGTGAGCGCCCGGACGGTGAGCTCCACCAGCATCGGGCTGTCATCAATGACCAGTACGCGCGACATCGTCCTCCTCAAGGGCTTCGCGGTGGAACCCTACACCTTTGGTGCAGCGCGGACCATCGAAACGGCGACCAGGCGGGCTGTCCGTCGGGTCCTCTTGACCGCTATTCGCCGCCTCCGGATACTTTGGCGCCTTGACCACGACCTCGACTCCCCTCCAGCGAGCACTCCGGATGGCTCCGGACCGCGCCTTGGCCGCCCAGGCCCGGCCGGAGCAGGAGTTCTTCTGCTTCCGCGTGGGCGACCTGCGCCTGGGCGTGCCCAGTGAGAACGTGCTCGAAGTGCTTCGGGCCGGTCTGCTCACGCCCTTGCCCCGGACCCCGTCCTTCATCATGGGCGTCACCGGCCACCGGGGCGAGGTGCTCCCGGTGCTGGACCTGCTGCGCTTCCTCTCCAAGGGAGAGGCCCGCATCGGCCCGCGCACCCGCCTGTTCGTCGGCGTCACGGGCAGCTACGTGGCCGGCGTCGTCGCGGACACGGTGCTGGGGCTGCGCCGCATTCCCGTGGCGGAGATCCTCCCGCCGCCCCTGGGGGGGGACGCCGCGGCCGAGCACCTGCTGGGCGTGGTGCAGGCCAGCGGCAACCAGGAGGCCATCAACCTCCTCAACTTCTCCAAGCTGCTCCAGACGGCGCGGCAGCGGGCGGTGGCGCGGTGAACGACGACGCCCTCCATGAGAAGGAGGAAGAGGTGGACCTGCTCTTCTTCGACATCGGCGTCACGCTCTACGGCACGGATGCGTCCCAGGTGCTGCGCATCGACCGCGCGCTGCCGGAGGACCTCACGCTGCCGGAGCTGGGCCTGCTCCACCGCGGCGGTCGCGCCATCGTCTTCGACACCCCGGAGGGTGAAGCCCACCTCAAGGTGGACGCCGTGCACGGCGTGCGCTCCATCCCCGTCAATTCCTTGCGCCGGATGCCCCCCACGGCCGGCGCCGCAGCCTACGCAGTCGGTGTGTGCCTGGAAGAGGCCCGCACCGTGTTGCTCATCGATCTGGTCGAAACCGCAAGGACTCAAGGAAGGCACTGAGACACATGTCCCTGGACACCCCCAACGAGAAGCCCGCAGGCAAGGCTCGCGCCCGGAAGGCACCCGCCTCCAAGGCCGGCGCCACGAACGCGGCGTCGACCCCGCCATCCACCAAGGCCATCACCGACACGCTGCTGACGGTGCTGTCCGGCAACCTCCAGGCCCGCGTGCCCAAGGAGCTGGTCGGGGAGTCCAGCGCGGAGCTGGCGCACCTGCTCAACCAGGTGCTGGACCAGTTCGCGGCCTCCGAGCACCGCAAGCACGTGGCGGCGCAGGAGATTGACCAGGCGCTGGACGCGCTCATCGGCCTGGTGCGCGAGGGCGACCTGTCCCGGTGGAACACCACCACGGAAGACCCCCAGCTGGGGCCCCTGCTGGAGGGCTTCGGCAAGGTCATTGAGACGCTGCGCACGTTCGTGCGGGAGATCAACGAGGCGGCCCTGAGGCTGTCCTCGTCCGCCAACCAGGTGCTGGCGGCCTCCACGCAGCATGAGACGTCCTCCACGGAGCAGGCGGCGGCCATCCACGAGACGACCGCCACCATGGAGGAGCTGAAGCACGCGTCGGCGCAGATCGCGGAGAACGCGGGCAGCGTGGCGCGCGTGGCGGAGGAGACGCTGGGCGCGGCGCGCGCGGGCCGGGGCGCCATTGGTGAGTTCATCCAGGCCATGCAGCAGATCCGCAGCGACGGCGTCGCGGTGGCGGACTCCATCGCGAAGCTGTCCAAGCGCGTGGAGCGCATCGGCACGGTGGTGGAGGTCATCGACGAGATCGCGGACCGCTCCGACCTGCTGGCGCTGAACGCGGCGCTGGAAGGCAGCCGCGCGGGTGAGGCCGGCAAGGGCTTCTCCATCGTCGCGGCGGAGATGCGGCGCCTGGCGGAGAACGTCCTGGACTCCACCAAGGAGATCAAGAACCTCATCACCGAGATTCGCGAGGCCACGGCCGCCGCGGCCGGCGCCGCCGAGGCGTCCAAGGCCGCCACGGAGTCCGGTGAGAAGCTGGGCGCGGTGGCCGCGCAGGCCGTGGAAGGCATCCTCGCTGGCGTCCAGGAGACGAGCGACGCGGCCCGCGTCATCAACCTGGCCACGCAGCAGCAGCGCACGGCCACCGAGCAGGTGGTGGCCTCCATGGCGGAGATCGAGGACGTCACGCGCCAGACGACGCAGGCCTCGAAGCAGGCGACGGGCGCGGCCGCGGAGCTCACGCAGTTGGCCGGACGGCTGGCCGAGCTCATCAAGCGGTTCAAGGCCGACTAGCGCTTCCTGGAAGGGGAGGGGCGTACGTTGGCCATGGACACCGAGGCTCTCAAGAAATCCCTCCTGAAGAAGTTCCAGGAGGTCACCGCCGACCGACTCCAGAAGATTCAACTGGGGGTGTTGGACCTGGAGAAGGAGACCGCGGACCAGGCCGCGGAGGACGTCGCGCGCGAGCTGCACACGATGAAGGGCGAGGCCCGCATGTTGGGTCTGGCCGCCATCGGGCAGTTGGCGCACGCCGCCGAGGACGTGCTGCGCGCCGAGCGCGAGGGCAAGACGGCCACCGAGGTGGCCACCGACGTCCTGCTCAGGGCGTGCGACGTCCTGTCCGATCTCAATGAAGACCTGTCCGGCGCCAACACGGGCAACCCGGCCAGCGAGGAGATGGTCCGCATGCTCGCGGAGGTCTCCGGTCAGACGCCGCCGGCCATCGCTGGCGCGCGGCCCGCCGCGCCTCCTCCCGCGCCGCCGCCTGTCGCCGCGCCCGGGGTGGCACCGGCGGCCGTCGCCGCGCCGCCCGTGCAGGCTCCGGTGGCCGCGTCCCCGCCTCGTGCCCCCGGGGCCGAATCGGTGGCGCACGCCGCTGCCTCCGCGCAGCCGGCGGCCGGGGCGCACGGCCGTGACGAGGAGGCCCCGAGCGCCGCGAAGTCCGCGGTGGCCGACCGGAGCATCCGCGTCAACGTGGAGGTGCTCGACTCACTGGGGTTGCTCGCGGGCGACCTGCTGGTGGAGAGCGCCCGTGGCCGGCTGCGCAGCTCGGAGACGGAGGCGTTGTTCGAGCGCTTCAGCCGCCTGGGGGACCGCTTCCTCCGGCTGGCGGAAGTGGTCGACATCTCGAACGAGGTGCGCGAGCAGCTGGACCGCGTGGAGAGCGACCTCCACATGCTGCGCGACGACGCGTTCCGCTTCGTGCGCCGCAACGACGACGGCATCAACACGCTGCACGGCAACCTGGCGAAGATGGCGGACCACGTGGCCGAGGCCCGGCTGGTGCCGCTGGCCACCGTGTTCGACGCCTTCCCGCGCGCCGTTCGCGAGATGTCGCGCACGCAGGGCAAGGAAGTGGACCTGGTCATCGAGAACGCCGACATCGGCGTGGACCGGTCCATGCTGGGTGACGTGCGCGACGCGCTGGTGCACCTGCTGCGCAACTCGGTGGACCACGGCGTGGAGTCCCCGGACACGCGCCAGCAGCTGGGCAAGCCGCTCAACGGCCGCATCCGCGTCCGCGTGCGCGTGGACGGCGACATGCTCCACATCGAGGTGGAGGACGACGGCCGCGGCATCGACCCGGAGCGGCTGCGCCAGGCGGCCATCTCCAAGCGGCTCATCAACGCCGTGCAGGCCGCGGCGCTGTCGGAGCGCGAGGCCATCGAGCTCATCTTCCGCCCCGGCTTCTCCACCCGCGACCAGGTCAGCGAGCTGTCTGGCCGTGGCGTGGGCATGGACGTGGTGAAGCGCAAGGTGGAGATGCTGGGCGGCTCGGTGGGCGTGAACAGCCGCATCGGCCGTGGCACCACCATCACCCTGCGCCTGCCGCAGTCACTGGCGTTGATGAAGGTGCTGCTGGTGCGCCTGGGCGACGACGTCTACGGCATGCCCGCCGCGGACGTGGAAGCCGTCATGCGCGTCAAGCCGGATGACCGGCTGGAGATCTTCGGCACGCTGGCCGTGCGGCACCGTGGCAAGCCCACGGCGCTGGTGGCGCTGGGGCCGCTGCTCGGCCTCAACGGCGGCAACCGCTTCGACAAGCCGCCCGCGGTGGTGGTGCGTCACGGCGAGGACCACGCGGCGCTGGTGGTGGACGGCTTCGTGGATGAGCGCGAGGTGGCCGTGAAGCCCTGCGGCGGCGAGTTCCTCAAGGGCGCGCCCTTCATCGCCGGCACCGCGGCGCTGGAGGACGGCCGCATCGCCGTGCTGCTCCACGTCCCGGACATCATGGCGGAGGTGCGCCGCATGGCCCGCCCCGTCACCCAGGCCCCCGCCGCCAAGCGCCTCCGGGTGCTGCTGGTGGATGACTCGCCCATTGCCCGCGCCACGGAAGGGGCGCTGGTGAAGGCGCTGGGGCACTCGGTGGAGGAAGCCCAGGACGGCGAAGAGGCCTACGTGAAGGTGCAGAACAACACCTACGACCTCATCCTCACGGACGTGCAGATGCCCAGGCTGGACGGGTTCTCGCTGGCGCGGCGGCTCAAGTCGACGCCCGCGGTGGCCCGCATTCCGGTCATCATCCTGTCGTCGCTCGCCTCTCCCGAGGACAAGCGGCGCGGGTTGGATGCGGGCGCGGACGCGTACCTCGTCAAGGGTGAGCTGGGCGTGGAGGTTCTCGCGCAGGCCATCGACCGGCTGACCTGAGGAGCCAGGCTTGGGCGGTGGCGCGGCGGTCGCAGGAATGGCGTTTCGGGTGCTCATGGTGGGCAAGGGGCTGCGTGCGCTCGCGGCCCGGGGCCTGTTCGATGGGGAGTCCCTGGTGCCCGTGGGGCCGGCGGAGGTGGACTTCGCCGGCGCCCTGGTGGCCGTGCAGCGGCACTTCCCGGACGTGGTGCTGGTGGACCTGAGCGCGCTGGACGCGCTGCCCGCCATCGAGCACGTCATGGTGGAGCGGCCGGTGCCGGTGCTGGCGCTGCACCCCGGGGTGTTGTCCGGCCAGGAGGCCTTCCAGGCGATGGTGGCGGGCGCGCTGGACGTGCTGGAGCGTCCGGCGAATCCCGGGCCCGAGTTCTGGGCGCACGTGTCGCGCAGGCTGGTGCTGCTGGCGCAGGTGAAGGCGGTGCGCCAGGTGCACACGCGGGCGCCTCCGCAGACAGCGCGCGACACGAAGCCGCCGCCGCCGTTTCCGCTGGTGGCCATCGCCGCGTCCCTGGGCGGGCCCAAGGCGGTGGCGCAGGTGCTGCGGATGATTCCGCGCGCCTTTCCGGCGCCCATCGCCTACTGCCAGCACATCAGCGACGGCTTCACGGAAGGGCTGGCGCACTGGCTGGCCAATGAAACGGCGCTGCGCGTGCTCGAGGCCGAACATGACGTGGTCATGGAGCCGGGGGCGGTGTACATCGCTCCGTCTGGCAGTCACCTCCTGGTCAGACCGGAGGGCAGGTTGGAGCTGGACGCGGGCCCCGCGCTTCGCGGTTTCCGGCCGTCCTGTGACATGCTGCTGACCTCCGCGGGGGAGTCGTTTGGCCCGCGCTGTATCGGGGTCATCCTGACGGGCATGGGGCGCGACGGGGCGCGAGGGTTGAAGGAGATACGAGAGCGCGGCGGCCGGACCATTGCCCAGGACGAAGCGTCGAGCGTCGTCTGGGGCATGCCGCGCGAGGCGGTGTTGATGGGCGCGGCGCACGAAGTGCTGCCACTGAGCAGGATTGGCGCGGCGCTGATGCAGTGGGTGGACGTGTGTTGACGGCGAGCCAGAGAGTCTTGCAACAACTCGCCGCGCTGCTGCTGGAGCGCGCGGGGCTGAAAATCACGCCGGATGGCTTCCACAGCCTCCGGCTGGCGCTGTCCGCGCGCATGCCCGTGCTGGGCCTGGACGAGCCCGAGCACTACATCCAGCGCCTGACGGGCCCGGGCGGCGAAGAGGAGCTGCGCTCGCTGTTGCCGCTGGTGACGGTGGGGCACACGGAGTTCTTCCGCGACGGGAAGCAGTTCCGCGCGCTGGAGAAGCGCGTGCTGCCGGAGCTGGTGTCCCGTTCGCGGCGGGAGATGCGCAAGGTGTCCATCTGGTCCGCGGGCTGCGCGACGGGTGAGGAGCCCTACAGCCTGGCCATGGTGCTGGCGGAGCTGGGCGCGCTGTCGCTGGAGGTGGACCTGTGGGCCACCGACCTCAACCTGGCCGCGGTGGAGGCCGCGAAGCAGGGGCGCTTCACCTCGCGGCGGGCCATCAGCATCAACCAGGACCGGCTGACGCGCTTCTTCAAGCCGGTGGAAGAGGGCTACGAGGCGCTGCCCGCGCTGCGTGATTACATCCGCTTCGACGGGCAGAACCTGGCCGTCCCCGTCTTCGACAAGGTGGCCCTGTCGTCGCTGGACCTCATCCTCTGCCGCAACGTCATCATCTACTTCGACCTGCCCACCATCCGCGGGTTGATGGACCGCTTCCTCGCCGCGCTGCGGCCAGGCGGCTTGTTGTTCCTGGGGTACTCGGAGAGCCTCTTCAAGGTCTACGACCGCTTCGAGATGATCGAAGTCGAAGGGGCGTTCGTGTACCGCCGCCCGCTGAACGACAAGAGCATGCGGGTGCCGCCGCTGCGCATCACCCCGTACCCCGGCGAGCCCGACGTCTCCGTGCGCAAGCGGATGCAGCCCGAGGACGTCCCGTTGACGACGCGGCTGCCCGCGGTGGCGGCGCCTGGCGCACCCAGCGTGACGCTGCCGGCGGTGGGGGCCTCCTCCAGTCCGCGCTCCGTGGTGCCGGGGCGGCTGCCCGCGGTGTCGCCTCACTCGCCGCTGCCGGCCATCGCCGCGCGCGCGCGGGTCACCTCGGAGCTGCCCACGGTGGGGAGTGTGGACTCCGCCCGTCCGCGCATCACCACCGAGCTTCCTGCGGTGGACTCCTCGCCGCGCGCGCCCACCGTGGAGGTGCCCGCCTGGCCCACGCTGCTGCCTCCGGCGGAGCGGCTGGCCATGGCGGTGCGGAAGATGGCGCAGGGGGATTTCTCGGCGGCCATCGCCGGCGTGCAGCGGCTGCTCGCGGACGAGCCCAGTGATTTGGACGGGCTGCTGACGCTGGGCAACCTGTTCTCCCTCACCGGCCGCATCCCCGAGGCGCGCGAGGCCTTCGCGCAGGCCATTCAGCGCGAGCCGCTGTGCGTGGAGGCGCGGGTGTTCGGTGGGGTCGCCGCGTTGCAGGCAGGGGAGTTGAGCGAGGCGCGCTCCGAGCTGGGCAAGGCCCTGTTCCTGGAGCCCACGCTGGCCATTGGCCACTACCTCCTGGCGCAGGTGCACGAGCGCACGCAGGACCATGAGGCGGCGCGCCGCAGCTACCGCAACGCCATTGCCCAGCTCCGCTTTCCGCAGCGGCCCCTGGCGGGGCACTACCCGGAGATGCCGGACTCGGCGGATGCCATCTCTCGCGCGGCGCGCTACGCCCTGGCCGCGCTGGAGGAGCAGCCCCTGCGCTGAGGCAGGGGCCGCGTCCCGGGCTTCACGTCAGTCCAGGCTGCTCTTCACCTGGTCCAGGCTCTTGCTCGGGTCGAGCACCGAGCCGAACTTCTTCTGCAGGTAGCTCTTGGCCTGGCCACGCAGCAGCATGCCAGGGTCGGTGCCTTCACCCTCGACGGCCTTGTCGGTGATGACGAACGAGGCGTCCATCTGGATGCCCATCACCTTGCCGACGATTTTCGCGCCTTCCCCCTGCCAGTCCGCCTTCACGCCGTACTTGCCGCCCCAGTACTGGAGCAACTGTTCGACGCGCTGCTTGACCTCCTCCTTGGGGAGGGAGTGGGGGATATCGAACTTCATCATTCCCATGGCTGGCTCCAAGTCTCGGTGTCCCGCTTCGAGCGTTTAGCCGTGCCCGCGCGGGAATGGAACCGCCGTGTCACTTTTGGGCGCGCGGATGTCAACAGGCTTGCTCACGGGCCTGCCGTCTTGCGGACGCGCTTGAGCTTCACCGGTGGGTCCTCCGGGCGGCCCCAGCGCGCCAGGTAGGGTGCCAGGTTGTACTTGGCCGCCGTGCGCGGGGAGCTCATGGGGCGCACCTTGCCCAGCACCTTCCGCTCCTGGAAGGGGCGGTCATGCAGTCCCAGCACCCACATGAAGTTGGCGACGCTCGCGGGGTCCCTGCCGTCCACCGCGTACTTGTCGTTGAGGAACGCGATGCGTTTCAGCGCTTCCTTGGGGGCGGGAGTCCACTCCAGGATCTTCTTTCCCCACAGCATGCGCAGGTAGTTGTGGATGCGGCCACGCTCCACCAGCTCGCGCTGGGCCGCGTTCCACAGGCCGTCCGCGGTCCGCGCTGTCTCCAACTGCTTCAACGAATAGCGGTGCTCGCGCGCGTCCTCCTGGTGGTGGGTGAGCGTCTCCTTCGCCCACGGCGGCAGGGAGTCCACGGAGAGCTGCTGCGGCCCCGGGGTGTGGAAGCAGTAGTTGAAGCCCAGCTCGCGGCGGACGAGCAGCTCCTCCAGGAAGCCCTGCACCGAAGCGTCTTGAGCGCCGCGAGCGCGGATGGCGGCGCGCGCGGCCTCGCCGGCGAAGAGGTTGCCCCAGTGGAAGAAGGGGGACAGGTTGGACTGCTGCGCCAGGCCCGGGTCGCTCCGGCCGGCGGCATAGCCCTCCAGGCGTTGGTTCACGAAGGCCTGGAGCGCCTTGAGGCCCGCCTTGCGTCCTCCGCGCTCCGCGACGGGCGCCACCGAGTGGTCGAAGTCGAAGGCGTCCAGGGACTCGCGGGCCTCGCGTGCGTCCGAGGTGGCGAAGTCCGGCGCCAGCTTGCGTCCGGCCGCGGCGGCCTTCACCGCGCGGTTGGGCACGGCGAGGTCCAGGTACTCCGGCCACAGCTTCTTCAGCTTGGGCCGCAGGGTATAGGCGCCAACCTGCCGCGTGGCGATGCGCTGCATGGGCACCACGCAGGACGCATCCACGGCGAACAGCGGCACGTCCAGGGCCTTGGCGGCGCCGCGCAGGTGGCCCGGGATGATGAACGTGGGGAACAGGTCCGACACGATGGCGGCGGCGCGCCGACCGAGCGAGGCCAGCCGGGGACGGTGCTCCTTCGCGGTCCGGGGCAGCTCCAGCCAGTAGGGCAGCCCGCGCGCGGCGCAGCCCGCGGCCATGTCCATCATCCCCTCCAGGGCCCAGGCGTGGAGCCGGTCCGAGGCGTAGGGGTAGTCCGGCCGGATGGCCTGATAGACGACGACGGGCAGGCCCAGGTGGTTGCCCAGGGCGATGGCGGCATCCAGCGCGTGGTTCTGCTCGGCGCGGTGGTTGACCATGCACCAATAGAGGACGAAGTCGCGGCGGCCGGAGGGGAGGGGGAGGTCCTTCACCACCTGCACGCGCGCTGAGTCGACGCCGAGTTCGGACCACGAGAAGCCTTCAGGCATGGGGCCACACTGATACGCGAGCCGCATTCGCGTCGCGGAAGAAAAGAAGTGCGTGGCTGTGAACGAGGGGACAGGGAAGGTCGGAGGGGACTCCAATTTCCGGCACCCGAGGACAGGTTGTGGTTTTCTGCCGCCCGGCCGGACCGAAGGAGTCCTTGCGTGTCATCAATGAGAAGCTGGAGCTGTCTCCCCATCACCGCCCTCGCTCTCGCGCTGGTCCTTCCGGAGCCCGCGAAGGCGCAGGCTGGCGGAACCTATCCATCCCCGGGGTCCGCGCAGCCACCGTCTGCCCCCGCGGGTTACACGGCGCCTCCGCAGCCCACGTATCGCCAGACGGAGCCGCAGCAGCCGGCGGACCCGTATGCGCCGCCGCCGGCGTCCGCGCAGCCGGTGGACCCGTATGCACAGCCGCCGTCCTCCGCGCAGCCGGTGGACCCGTATGCGCAGCCGCAGCAGCCCTCGGCGGATCCGTATGCGCAGCCGCCGTCGTCCGCGCAGCCGGTGGACCCGTATGCGCAGCCGCCGCAGACGCAGCAGCCCGCGGACCCGTATGCGCAGCCGCCGCAGACGCAGCAGCCCGCGGACCCGTATGCGCAGCCGCCGCCGCAAGGCTATCCCCCGGCGCAGAACGCCTATCCCCCGTCGGATACGCAGGACCCGGCTCGCGCTCCGGACGACTCCTCGACGGCGAGCGACGCGCCCACGCTGCCTCCGGATCCGGACTCGCTGCGGACGAAGCCGCAGTCGCCGCTGACGCCGGACGACCAGGCCATGGCGAAGCGGGGCGTGCCTCCCGTTGAAGACACCGGGGTGATGCTGGACGGCAGGCCGCGCCAGGGGCCATTCCTCTCCGGCCCGGGCAGCTTCAGCTTCATCGTGCACCACACGACGCTGGGTGCGCTGGGGGGCTTCTTCACGCAGGCGTTCGCCAGCGACTTCAACTTCGACAAGAGCTCGCGTGAGGCGATGCTCGCGGGCACGCTCATCGGCGCGGGTCTGGGCTTCGGGGCCTCGTCGTGGTGGCAGTTCAACAACTGGGTGGACCGCCCCATGGCCACCTTCGGCATCGCCAACTCGGTGGTGGGCGGCATGTTCACCGCGGGCCTGATGGACCTCTTCACGCAGGACGCGGGCATCCTGACGTGGTCCGCCTTCCTCGGCGCGGAGCTGGGCGCGTGGCTCACGGCGGGCCTTGGCGGCGGACAGCTCCCGCTCAATGACGGCTTGCTGATTTCGTCCGGCGCGGGCTGGGGTGCGGCCTATGCGTCGCTGCTATTGGCCATCGTCCACTTCTCCGGGACGCCCGTGTCTGGCAAGACGTGGCGGGACACGCTGTTGCTGGCGCCGGGCATCGGCGCGGGTGCGCTGGCGTTGGCCACCATGCGCTACAACCCGACGCCGTCTCAAATCGTCCGAGCCAACATCTTCGGTGGCGGCGTGGGCGCGGTGGTGCTGCTCCTCTCCGGCCTGGTGCTGGGCGGGTTCGATCAGTCCACGCCGTACGTCCTGTCGTTCCTCGGTTCAGCGGGTGCCATCACCACGGTGAGCCTGCTGTGGGAGGAGAGCGTGGACCGCTCCGCCCTGAAGATGGCCGGCCGCTCAGAGAAGGACCGGCCGTACACGAACGTCTGGTGGTAGACGCGGCCTGAGGCAACCTGGCGAGCGCCATGGCACGGCGGGGCAGGAGGCACCACCTTCCCCCCGACATGGCGCGCGTCAATCCATTCTCGGCCCTCCTCGCCTCGCTGCAGCCCTCGCTGGAGCCCAGCAGCTACGTGCCGCGTGGCAACGCGGTCCCTCAGCCGTCCCACGTCCGGCCGCTGATGGAGGCGGCCAACCCCACGGCGGAGCTGCGGCGCCTGCGGGACTCGGGCGCGCTGCTGAGGGACTCACGCCCCGCCATGTACCTGGTGGAGGTGCAGGGGCCCGCTGGCAAGCTCGGCGGCCCACCGGTGCGCTTCCTCCTGTGTGCCTTGAACCCGGATGCGGGTGCCTCGCTGGAGCATGACCCGTACCGGCCCAGGGCCTGGGAAGCGGAGCCCGCCGTCACCCTGACGGCGGATGACCATGGCGTGCTGCGCGGCCTGCTCGCGGAGGCCTCCGAGCGCGCCATCGTCGTGTGGGAAGGGCGCTACGGGCAGAACACGCTGTCGCTGCGGCGCATCGAACCTTCGCCCGTGTCGAAGCGGCTCCAGACGGTTCTGGATGAAGCGCCCATGCGCCCGTTGGCGGCGCTGGATGAGCGCGGCCCGACGCTGGCGGCCGTGGTGCCACTGTCCGACCCAGGGCTGGAGCTGCTGCCCATCCACCGGGCGCTCAAGGGCGTTGAGACCTTCAAGGAGGAGACGTTTCTCACGCTGGTGACGGCGTATGCGCGCGTCTATGAGCTGGACGAGCCGCTGAAAACACCGCGCGGTCTGGCGGTGGCGCGAGAGCGTCTGGCCACGCTCATCAGCGGGCACCACGCGGTGCTGCTGGTGTTGCCGGGAGGGCGAGGCCGCATCCTCCGGTTCCGTCAGGGGTTGGACCTGGCGCACCTGAAGGGAGCGCCGCGCAATCCCACGCTGCGGAGCCTGGACCTGGCGCTGCTCAACGCGCTGGTGCTGCGGACCGTGCTGGGCATCAAGGATCCGGAGGCGCCGGGGCACGCGCAGGTGTACCCGGTGCAGGGGCTGGAGTCGCTGGTGCAGGGCGTGGAGTCGGGGATGTTCCAGGCGGGCTTCGCCCTCAACCCGCCACCGCTGTGGGAGGTGCGCGCGGTGATGGAGGCGCAGGCGACGCTGCCACCCAGCACGCTGCGGGTCGAACCGTTGCCGCCGGCGGGGCTGCTCTACCTGGACCGGGAAGCCTGACGGGTTTGCGTGAGGCTTCTGAGCCAAGGCCCGCCGGAGAATCTTCCCCGGCGTGTTTCGCTTGAGCTCCAACCGGGGCCCGGGGAGACGCTGGATTCGATGTGTGGCGGCAGCGTGCAGGTGCTGCAACGCTGTCTGGGTTACCGCTTCACGTTGGACCCGTCTCAACCGCTGTGAGCGCGAGGTGTCGCTGGTGCAAGGGGACCTGCGCCGGGTGGTGACGCAGTCGCGGCGGGCAGCTTCGCGCACGTGCTGCTCAATCCGCCGTATCAGCGGCCCGCCGCTCTGTCCCGCCTTGAGGTTGAGCTCTGCGCTCCGGTGGGCCGCGTCAGCGGAACGCCGACGAGGCGCCCCACTCCGTCACGGGGATGAAGCGAAGCCCCACCGGAGGTGGCGACAGGGACAGCGCCCGGTCCACCACCGTCCGGTGGAAGAGGTGCACGGTGTCCTCCTCCAGCATGAAGGCGCGCCGCTCCTCTAGCGGCACCTCCTGGAGCACGGCTTCGTCGAGGACGAGCTTGTCGAGGCTCAGAAGGACGTGGCCCACCTCGGTCTCCTCGAAGACGGAGCGCTGCCGGTCCATGCACGGGATGGTCCGCCACATGTGCATCAACCAGTAGCGCAGCACCGCGTCACCAGCCTGGACGTCCGCCGGGACGAACTGGACACCGGGAAGCTCGGCCGCGTCGAGCGCCTCCTTCAGTCGCGTGGAGACGACGGGTGATGGCAGACTGTGGTGGTCCACCATGACGGGCCGCGGGGGGACGGGCTCCCCCAGCTTGAGCTTCACGGGCGCGCTGACCCTGACCGGTGAAGGCTTCAAGAATTGGAGGTACTCCTGGTCCCACGTCAGCAGCGGATGCTGCTGGGAACGCTCGCGCATCAGGACGAAGTAGTCATTCTGCATCGCCTACTCCCCCACCTGAAGCGTCCGTCGAACGAGAGGCGCCCCTGTGCCCCCATGACGCGAGTTGTGCTTGCGCCCGCGCGGGCAGGAGCGCCTCGGCTTGTCCTGGATACTCGACGCACCAGCACACCCGTTGCCGCCGGCCAGGTAATCGAGTCCGTCCGTGGTGAGGCTCCATTGGCCGCTCACCAGCTTGCTGAGAATGGTGCGACTGAGCCTGTCCAACTCCTTCGTGAGCCCGGCGGGGTCGGCACAAAAACGCCCGCGCGCGACGGCGCGGGCAAACCCTGAGAGCAGTAGCTTCACAGCATTCGGGTACGCCAGGTCCATGTCGAAGGCCCACCCTCCTGCATGAGGACCGATGTGGATGGGGACATGGAGCTCGCACGCCACCGTCATTACCATGGGCAGCATGACCCCATTCTCCCGCCGGTTGATGTCGTAGCCGAAGTCTCGGCAGAGCTTCGCCCACTGCTCATCCTCCGCCATGGCCTCGGAGCAGATGAGGTGGTGAGCGGCGATTGACCAGCGCCCCGTGTACCAAGGATGCTCGTTGGCTTCCCGCTCCGCCAGGAGGTTGTCACGCAACTCACGGGAGTTGCCAAGGTGGTCGCCCCATCGCCTTGCGAGCGTGTGCCACGGCCCCCCGCAGTACTCGCAGGGCGGCAAATCCAGCTCCTGCGGCCATTTCTTCGGCTCGGAACCGAACATCCGAAGTGGGACGCTACGAGCGAGGGCGGGCATACCCGGAAGCACACACCCGACGCGCCGCCTATTGAATGGCACGCGAGTGCAGGCGAACGCGCACTTTCCCACAGCCCGCCGAGCAGCTCACGGACCCGAGCCGATTGCCTCGCGCTGCCTCACCGCGCGGAGGAACTGCAAAAGGGACGTTGGGACGCCGAGCACCTCGAGGATTTCCTCCCGGGTGGTGAGTCCGCGGAGGTGGATGCCGTTGAGGCACCCGTCGCAGATGAAGTCGGCATCCGTGGCGAGCTCCCACGCCTCGCGGGCGGCACCATGGACACAGCGCCCACACGGGCACGGCCGGGAGCATCGCTCGGGAGGCCCCGTCAGCGGCCCTTCTCGGCCCCTCCGCTTCAGCCCTCACCCTCAACAGGGCCTCTCTCCCGCCGATACGTTGACGCCCCCGGGACGGTGTGTCCCGGAGGCGCCAGCACCCCTTGCGCTATGTCAGCCGCCGCGCGCCCCGTTACTCAGGAATCCCACCGAAGGCGCCCGACTCGAAGTCGTCGATGGCCTGGATGAGTTCCCGGTGGTTGTTCATCACGAACGGCCCGGTGTGAGCGATGGGCTCGCGGATGGGCTCGCCCGCGAGGACGATGAAGTGCGTGTCCTCGTCGGCCCGGAGGGAGAGGGTCTCCCCGTCGTTGGCGAACACCGCGAGCTCTCCGCTCCGGATGCGCTCCGCGTCCACCGTCACGCGGCCGTTGGCGACGAGCACCAGGGCGTTGTGGTTCGACGGCAGCGACAGGTTGAAGTCCTCGCCCGCGCGCACCTTCACGTCGAGCATGGAGATGGGCGTGAAGGTCCTGGCGGGCCCCTTCGCGTCACCGTAGCTCCCGGCGATGATGCGCACCCGGCTGTGCTCCGAGGCCTCACCGCCTCCTTGAACGGGGACCACCGGAATCTGCTCCTTCGTGAGGGGCTGGTAGCCCGGAGCGGACATCTTGTGCTCGCGAGGCAGGTTCACCCAGAGCTGGAGCATGTGGAACGTGCCCCCGCGCCGGGAGAAGTCGTGCTCGTGGTACTCCTCGTGGAGGATGCCGGACGCCGCCGTCATCCACTGCACGTCCCCGGGACCGATGACGCCGGAGTGGCCCGCGTTGTCGCGGTGCGCGACGTGCCCCTCGAAGGCGAGCGTCACCGTCGCGAAGCCACGGTGCGGATGCCAGCCGACGCCCCGCTGGCCCTTCGCCAGCGCGGGGTAGTCATGGGGCGGATGGTAGTCGAGCAGCAGGAACGGACTGGTCCGCTCCTGGCGCAGGCCGCCGCTCGGCACGAGGGTGTGGACGCGGAAGCCGTCACCCACCCAGTGCAGCTCGCCGCCACCATGGACACTCTCCAGGGTGCGGGGGCGGGAAGTGGCTCGAGGAGAAGTGGGGACGCTGACTTGGGTCGTGGTGCTCATGGCTCCAAACCTAAGCGCCGAGCCCCGTCTGTAAATCGCTCCAGGTCGTGATGCTTTTCATCACGTCGTGTGATGGTCCGCGCCCCCGAGCGCGAGCTGGCACAGCGAGGTGAGCCGGTTCGAGGCCCACATCGCCACCGGGCCCAGCGGCGTGCCCTTGCGGCGCACCAGGGCGAGCGGGCGCTGGGGTGGGGGACCTCCCTCCCAGGCCGCCAGTCGCAGCGCCACCAGCCGTCCGGCGGCGAGGTCGTCACGGACGAGGTGCTCGGGCTCGTGGCCCCAGCCGACGCCGCCGACGAGGAGCGCGTGCTTGGTCATCAGGTCCGCGACACGCCAGAGGCGCGAGCCGATGACGCCCCGGTCCGCCGTGCCCGTCTTGCCCTCCGACAGCCGCTCGCTCAGGACGATTTGGATGGCGGAGGCGAGGTGCGCCTCCGTGAGGACGCCCTTCACCGCCGCGAGCGGATGCGAGGGCGCGGCGACGGGGAGCATCTTGAGGAGCGCGATGGGGCGCTGCTCCAGGCCGGTGAGGTCCAGGTCCGCGCCGGCGATGCCCAGCGTCGCGCGCCGCTCGCGCACGCGCTCCGTCACCGCGGACAGCAGCTCCACCTCCAGCGCCAGCTCCACACCCGGGTGCGTGCGCGCCAGCTCCCGCACGAAGTCCAGCAGTGCGTCGGTGGGGAACATGGCGTCCACCACCAGCGACAGCTTCGTCTCCTCGCCGCGCTTGAGCCGGCCCACCACCGCCTGGAACGAGGCGAGGTCCTCGTGGAGTCGCTGCGCCGCCGCGACGACGGCTTCTCCCTTCGCCGTCAGACGCGGGACGCGCCCGCTCCGGTCGAAGAGCCGGAGGCCGAGCTGCTTCTCCAGCCGCTGCATGGCTTGACTGACGGCGGGCTGCCCCTGGCCGAGCTTCCGGGCCGCCGCGGAGAAGCTGCCCTCCTCGGCCACCGCGCGGAGCGTACGGAGCTGGTCGATGGTGGCGCTTTCAAGCATGACGTGGAGCCCGCCCAGCCCACGCTGACGGCTCAGCCATACAGCTCGCTCAGCGGTCCCGGCGCGATGCGCGTGCTGCCCTCCTGCCCGAAGGTGTTGAAGTCCGCGTCTCCGAACGCGTGGCCGAGCGTGTTGAAGAGGTTCGAGACCTGCCGGTTCCGGGCCGCGTCGTACTTGGGGTACACGACCGTGCGCCCGTCCGTCTTCAGGCCCAGCGCGTTGCCGCCCACCACGAGCTTCGGCCACTCACGCGAGGTCGAGTGGTGCTGCTCGCCGTTGTCGGACATGAAGACGATCGCGGTGTGATCCAACATCGAGCCACTCGCGCCGACCTCGGGCGTGGCGGCCAGCGTCCTCGCCAGGTTCGCCACCAGTTGCACGTGACGGCGGGTGACCTCGGCGACGCGATCCCAGTTCTGCCCCGCATCCAGGCCGTGCTGCAGGCTGTGTCGCGGGACGTCGGCCACGTCCGGGCCGTAGGCCACGTCGAAGCCCGAGGTCCCCGTCGCCAGCACCACCGTGTTCGTCAGCCCGCCCAGGAGGGACGCCGTGGCGATCTGGAACTGCGCCTCGAACCACTTCAGCGAGTCGGGCGGTGAGCCCGCGCCGGTGATGAGCGGGTTGTCCTTCGGCGCCAGTGGCAGGTAGGGCCGCACGCGTTCCGCCATGCCTTCGAGCTGATCCTCCCGCGCGCGCAGCGACTCGAGCGAGGAGAGGTAGCGCTCCAGCTTCAGCCGCTCGTTGGAGTTGCCGCTGAACTCCGCCAGCGCCTTGCGCGAGTCGGCCAGCGCGAAGTCGAAGAGCATCTTGCGATCGCGCCCGTTCGTCGAGCCGCCGAGCAGCGAGCCGAAGGTGCTGTCGAACGCGAGCGACGGGTTGACGATGATGCCCGCGGGCTTGCGGGGTCCGAGCGCGCAGGTCTCGTACACGATCGACACGCGCGCGGAGCTGGTGCCCAGGCGCAGCACGTCGAACGGTGCACCGCGGCGCAGGCGAGGTGCGATCACCGCGTCGAAGGTCGCGCCCGCGCCGTTCACCGCGCAGCTCAGCCCGCCCGTCCCGCTGGAGTGCCCGCCACCCGCGATGAGGTTCGAGAGCCCCAGCAGCACGGCGGAGCGGTTCACCAGGTCGATGTTGCCGGAAGACGCCGCCAGGGGCCCGAGGCTGATCGCGCTGGCGAGGTTGTCGCCCTCACGCACCAGCGGCGTGTCCTTGTACGCGTCCCAGAAGAGGCGGTCGGAGGTGTTGGCGCGCCCCCCCAGCGCCGCGCGGGTGCCCGCGCTCAGGAGCGCGCGGGGGTAGACGCCATTGCACTCGAGGACCAGCACCAGGCGCGCCGGCAGCGCTGGCGACTGGGCGTAGACGTCGCGGAAGTAGGGCGCGAAGAGGCCGGCGGCCATGCCCTGCAGGACGGTTCGTCGCGAGAACATGGCGGTCACTCTCCAGCCTGCGGCACACGCCGCGTCTTCCAGGTGTCGCTGGTCATCAGCGTGGTCAACATCTTGGAGAACGAGCCGTTGTTCTCATCATAGGCCTGCTCCATCCGCGTCAGCGTACAGGCGTCGCTCGGGTTCTCCGGGCGGCCCATGAAGTAGCGGAAGGCCTGCCGCATGAAGCAGCGCTTCACGTGCCGCGAGGTCGCCAGGCGCTCGCTCAACTCCACCGCGTCGCGCACCGGGCCGTCCAGCCCGGGGTCCGGCATCGACGTGAGCGTCGAGCTCCCGTCCGGCGTGGTCCAGCCTCCGCTGGGCGAGTGATCCCGCGCGCGCAGGAAGCCCGCGTGGTTGTAGATCTCGAAGGGCAGGCCGAGCGGCTCCATCAGGCGGTGACAGCCCTGACACTGCGACCCGGCCGTCGCCTCCTGCAGGCGGCGGCGCGCGTTCTTGTCGGCGGCATGAGCGCCGACCTGGGCTGCCACCTGCACGCTGCTGAGCGGTGGGACGAAGCCGCACAGGAGGTTCTCGCGCACCCACTTGCCGCGGTGGACGATGGACGGATCGTCCTCGAAGTTTCCGCCGTGCGCGGCCAGCCACACCGGGTGGGTCAGCACGCCCGCGCGCTCGGTGGCGGGCAGCGTCTTCCAGCGGCCCGCGACGGTCGCCGGGAGAATCTCGCTGACGTTGTAGGGGTGCGAGAGGCCCTTGTGCGAGTCGTACGCCGCCTGCTGCATGGAGGGCACGTAGAAGGTGCGCGTGGTGAGCAGGTTCGCCAGCACGTCCTGATCCTCGACGACCACTCGCGCGATCATGTCGTCGAACTGCTGGATGAAGGTCGGCTCCAGCGGATGGAAGTTGGTGAGCAGGTTGTCGTACGAGACCGAGCTGATGTAGCCGAGCCCCTCGAGCTCGAAGCGCGAGGTCGCCGCCGGGGACTCCTTGAACACCGCGGCCACGTGCGCGTAGCCGAGCCACTCGCGGAAGAAGCCCGCGACGCCGTCACCCAGCCAGTACTGCCCGCGCTTGGAGCGCTGCTCCTCGTTGTAGTCCTGCACCAGATCGAAGCGCGGTGTCCCGTTCTGGTGGGCGTCGACGCCGCCCAGGTACTTCTCGATCAGCGCGGTGGTCGTCGCATCCTGCTTGAGCGAGCCATCCTTCGCGGCGGTCGCCACGTCCGCCAGATGCCCCTCGAGGGGCGCGGAGTAGTGCGGCCACACGAAGCTCGGCGTCGCCGAGGGCGCGCGCCCCGCCAGCGCGTAGGCCAGCTGGGAGCCCAGCTCCAGGCTGGTCAGCTCCACGCGACCGTCGGCCGGCTCGGCGCCCATCTCGCGGCGGAACATGGCGCCGGTCATCATCCACGCGGCGTTGGAGATCCGCGTGATGGAGTCCGCGCGGTTTCGTGGGGAGTGGCTCGGCTCCTGCGCGATGACCGTGGTCGCGAAGTCGGTGAGGCGCGTGAGCTCATCCTCGGTGGGCGGGCGGAAGAAGATGCCGAACTCGAGCATCTGGCCAAGGTGGAAGCGCTTGCAGGTGTCGCTCGGGTTCGCGTCGTCGAACATGCAGCGGAAGCGTCTGTCGGTGAAGACACGCTCCATCCGGTTGCCGTCCGGGTAGTTCATCGTCCACGGCGAGGCGGCCGCGCCGACCACCGGCAGGAAGAGCTCCACCGTGGCCTCGTCCAGCGTCTCGTCCGTGGCCCAGGAGCTGTACTGCTCGATGGCGCTGGGATCGAGCGGGTTGTCGTAGAAGCTGAACCCGGTCCAACTGCGCTCGACCGAGCCACCGACGTTGCGGGTGAACTCGCGCCGGTTCAAGCGGCGGATGCGCGTCGGCGCATCCGAGCGCACGCCTTCGGTGCAACTGAAGAGCGCGGACTGATCGAGCAGGTTGGGCTCGGGCACCACGGTCACGTCCGGGCCACCCGTGCCGCTACAGAGGGGCATCCCCTCGCCGATCCAGGTCTCGAGCGCGGCGAGCTCGGCTGCGCTCGCGCGCTCATGCGAGGCTGGCGGCATTGGAGACGCGTCGTCGCGCATGCGGATGAGCGCGCGCTGGGCGTTGCTGAGCCTCCCATCCATCGCCGAACTCACCCGCATGTCGTGCAGGGTGCGCAGCGGCATCGTCGCCCCCTGGGTCGGCAGCGCGCCGTGACAACTGGCGCAGCGCTCGGCGAGCACCGACTGCACCACGCACGCGGCGCCCAGGTTCCCCCCGGGCTCACCGGGGTTGCCAGGGCCTCCGGTGTCGGTGTTTGGCTCGACGGAGCCCTTGCACGCAACGAGGCTCAAGAGTCCGGCCAGCAGGAGGACGCGGTTCATCCGGCCAGACTGGCACGGATGGCAGGGGGGATAGCAAGCAGTCCCGGCAAAGCGGGCTCAGACCTGCCTGGGCACCCTGTGGTGGCGCGCAGGTGCGCTTGCCGTCCTCCCCCTCGACAGGGCCTGGTACGGCGCGATCGCCAGCAGCGATGGCGCCGCGCCCCTGCGCCTCGCGCCTACTCGTTCCTGCCCTGGGTCGCTTCGGCCGTCTCCGGGGTGAGCGGCGTGGCGGCCTTGCGCGGAGGCGTGAACGGCGTCGGCGTCGGGCTCGGGGCGATGTTGCCGATCAGCAGGCGCGCGCCCGCGGTGAGTCCCCCGGCCAGCTCCAACTGCACGCGTTCCGCATCGCGGCGGCGCACCGCCTCGACGATCTCCAGTGCGTCTTCCTGCGGAACGCCCAGTTGGCACAGCGCGTGCTGGCCGAACTTGATCGCCGATTCGAAGGTCTCGCGCACCTGCATGTCGACGCCGGCGTTGAGCAGTTGCAGGGAATGTTCGCGATCGAAGGAGCGCACGAGCAGCTTCGCCTGGACGAACTCGGACTTCACCAGCTCGACGATGCGGTTGGCGGCCTCCTTGTTGTCGACGCACACGGCGATCACCTGCGCGCTGTCCGCGCCCGATGCGCGCAGCACGTCCAGGCGCGTGCCGTCGCCGTAGTAGATCTTGAAACCGAACGTGCCGGCGCTTCGGATCATCTCCACGTCGTTGTCGATGATTGTCACGTCCACGCCGCGCGCGAGCAGCGACTGGCTCGCGACCTGGCCGAAGCGGCCGAAGCCGATCATCAGCACGCTGCCCGACAGGCCTTCGGCGATGTCCAGATCGTCGATCTTTTCTTCCTGGCGCTTGAGCCACGGACGCACCGCGAGCACGACCACGGGCGTCAGCGCCATCGACAGCACGACGATGGCGGTGAGGTGGGCGTTCTGCGCGGCGGCGATCACGCCGCTGGCGGCGGCGGTGGCGTACAGCACGAAGGCGAATTCGCCGCCCTGCGCCATCAGCGTGGCGCGATCGAGCGCTTCGTGATGGCTGGAGTCGGTCAGCCGCGCGACGGCGTAGATGCACAGCGCCTTGACCAGCATCATCGCCAGCACCGCGCCGAGGATCAGCGCCCAGTTGTCGCGCACCACCGACAGGTCCAGCGCCATGCCCACGCCGAGGAAGAACAGGCCGAGCAGCAGGCCGCGGAACGGTTCGACATCGGCTTCGAGCTGGTGGCGGAACGTCGACTCCGACAGCAGCACGCCGGCGAGGAACGCGCCCATCGCCATCGACAGACCGCCCAGTTGCATCAGCAGCGCCGACCCCAGCACGACGAGCAGCGCGGCGGCGGTCATCACCTCGCGCGCCCGCGCCGCGGCGAGCAGGCGGAACAGCGGATTGAGCAGCCAGATGCCCGCGGCGAGGAGCGTGACCAGCACGCCAGTGGCAATGCCTATCGAGGTCCAGCGCGAAGCCTCGCTGCTGGGCTCGCCCGGCGCGAGCAGCGCCACCAGCACCAGCAGCGGCACGATCAGCAGATCCTCGAACAGCAGCACCGAGACGATCTTCTGTCCGTGGGGCAGGGCGATGTCGCCGCGTTCGCCCAGCAGCTGCATGACGATGGCGGTGGAGGTCAGCACGAAGCCCATTGCCCCGATGAATGCGACCACCGGCTCATCGCCGAACAGCAGGCCGACGCCGGTCAGCGCCGCGGTGCAGGCGGCGATCTGCAGCGTGCCCAGGCCGAAGATCTGCCGACGCAGGCTCCACAGGTGCGAGGGGCGCATCTCCAGGCCGATGACGAAGAGGAACATCACCACGCCCAGCTCGGCGACGTGCAGGACCGCCTGGGGGTCGGAGAACCAGCCCATCCCGAACGGCCCGATCGCCAGCCCCGCGGCGAGGTATCCCAGCACCGAACCGAGCCCCAGTCGCTTGAACACGGGCACCGCGACCACCGCCGCGCCTAGCAGGGACACCACCTTCACCAGATCGTTCGAGCCCACGTCCGCCATCTGTTTCCCCAAATCATGTGAACCGCACCGTCCCGTGAAGTCTACACGGGACGCTTTCGCGTGGAGTTTGCCCCGCTCAGCGCTCGCCCAGGGACTTGCGCGGCGATGCCGCTACGGGGCGCGCGGTGCTCGATGAAGAATTTCTCGGCCATCCGGCTCAAGTGGAGGAGGCGGTCCTGATGGAGCGCCTCCTCGGAGTCGTCCCCGGGCAGGGGAACCTTCGCGTCGCGCACCAGGATCCGCCCGGTTTACGTCGCCGCCGCCCTGCTGCTCACCACGGTGCGGGGTGGCGCCAGTCGAACCACGGCGGACGACGTGGACTCCGATTGAAAGGGGTGTCGGCGGGGAGCGCTCGCACTGCCCGCAGAGGGGGGATTGTCGTCCTCCACGTCATTCCCAGATTCCAGCGCTCCATGGCTGAAAGTCTTCACAAGCCCCTAGGAGGGCGCGATGTTCCGATGGTCGAAGTGGAGACTGCTGGCGTTTTTTGTTGTCTGTCTTTGTGCTGGACGTGGCACTGCGGCGGACGCACGGCAATCCATTGAGCGCCGGCACCCGGTGCCCATCTGCCCGACGCCGCGGTGCGCTCCGGCCCTGCCCGTCAAGGACATCCGCTTCGGACGGAGCTCGAGCTTGCCCGGCGCCTTCGTGGACCTGGGCGGCACGCTGTTCTTCACCGCCACGGACCCGCTTCACGGCCGCGAGTTGTGGCGGAGCGACGGCACGGCCTCCGGCACGGTGCGAGTGAAGGATATCTACCCCGGTCCAGAGGACGCGTTCCGCGACTTCGATGACGAGCTGTTCATTTCCTTCCGGCCGCTGGTCGTGATGGGCGGCGCGATCTACTTCATGGCCAACGACGGCGTGCACGGCGATGAGCTGTGGCGGAGCGACGGCACGGAGGGGGGCACGGTCCTCGTCAAGGACATCCAGCCCGGTGAGGGGGGCGGGTTCCCCAGGAACCTGCGCGTCGTGGGCGACACGTTGTTCTTCTCCGCGTTGGACGACATCCACGGCTTCGAGCTGTGGAAGAGCGATGGCACGGAGCAGGGCACCGTCCTGGTGGCGGACATCGCTCCGGGGCCGGAGGGCTCGACTCTTTCTTCCTTCGCCCACCTGGGGGACACGCTGTACTTCTCCGCCGATGACGGCACGCATGGCTCCGAGCTGTGGAGGAGCGACGGAACGGCCGAAGGCACGGTGATCGTCAGGGACATCGCCGAAGGTTCGGAGGGCAGCTCACCGTTCTGGCTGACGGCGGTGGGGGACACGCTGTACTTCGTCGCGGAGGAGGCGCTGCACGGCCGCGAGCTGTGGAGCAGCGATGGGACGCCCGAGGGGACGATGCTCGTCGAGGACATCGTTCCCGGCACGGAGAGCTCGAGCCCCTGGGCACTCATCACGACGGGAGGGCGCCTCTTCTTCTTCGCCCGCACGCCAGCGACGGGCGAAGAACCCTGGGTGAGTGACGGGACGGAGTCGGGGACGTTCCTGCTCAAGGACGTCTTCCCGGGCCCCGAGGATTCGTACCCCGACATCGACCCTTCGCGTTTCCGCACGACCCTGGAAGGGAGCCTTGTCTTCAACGCGGACGACGGCATTCACGGCGTCGAACTGTGGAAGAGCGATGGGTCACTCGGGGGCACGGTGCTCGTCAAGGACATCAACCCTGGCGCGGCCAGCTCGGTTCCGTTCCTGCCGGTGGCCGTGGACGGGACGCTCCTCTTCGCCGCCCGCGACGCGAAGGGCCGTGACGAGCTCTGGCGGAGCGATGGCTCGGAGGACGGCACCTACCGCATGCGCACCGTGACGGGGGGGCCTCGCATGTCGGATCCCCGAGGCTTCACCGCCTCCGGCGAGTCCGTCTTCTTCCTGGCCTTTGACGACAACATCGGTGGGGAGCTGTGGTCCTTGCCGCTGGCCTCGCTGGGCGACTGCGGCACCCAAGCGGGGAGTCTGGGCCTTCACGAGACGGGGGCCGGCGGCCTCGGCCCCTGGGCCGCCATCCTGGGGCTGCCCGTGCTCGCGTTGAGCGCGTTGAGCGGGCGGCGCGGGAGGTGGCCGCTCATGGCGGTGATGCTGCTCGCCGTGTCCGGGCTGGCCTGTACGTCCGTCGACTCCGAGGAAGGGTCGCCCATGGACGACGAATCCGGGACGCCCGAGGTGACGGACTTCCATTCGAGCTGCAAGGGGCCCGTGCTCGTCAGGGACATCGCCGCCTGCATCGAGGACTCGACGCCGGAAAACCTGGTGGACTGGCGGGGCACGCTCTACTTCACCGCGAATGACGGCCGCATCGGCACCGAGCTGTGGCGGAGCGACGGCACGCGGGGGGGCACTCGGCGCGTGGATGACATCGCCCCCGGACTCGCCGGCTCGGACCCTCAGGAGCTGACGCCCGTGGGCGGGCTGCTCTACTTCTCCGCCGACGACGGTGTGCACGGCCGCGAGCTGTGGAAGAGCGACGGCACCGCGGCCGGAACGCGTCTCGTGGAGGACAATGTCCCGGGCCCCCAAGGCTCGGCGCCGCGCAGCCTGACGGTGGCGGACGGGAAGCTCTTCTACGTCGCCGTGAATGCCAGCTACGACGCGGATCTGTGGAAGAGCGATGGCACGCGGGGCGGCACGACGCGTGTGAAAGAGGGAGTCGCTCCCTGGGACCTCGTGGCGCTGGGACGTCTCGTCATCTTCACCGCGTATGACCCGGAGACGGGCTCCGAGCTGTGGCGGAGCAACGGGACGCGCGCGGGCACCTACCGGCTCGCGGACCTCGTCCCGGGGCCCGGCAGCGCCAATCCCATCTTCCTGACCGCGGTGGGTGACAAGGTCTACTTCGCCGCCTTCACCACCGAATTCGGTGGCCGCGAGCTGTTCGTCACGGATGGGACATCCGCGGGGACGCGGCTGGTGAAGGACATCGTCCCTGGCGACGAAGGCTCGTACCCGGAGGGCTTCGTGGGCCTGGGCGACACCGTGTACTTCACCGCCACGAGCACGGGCCCCACGCCCGAGCTCTGGAAGAGCAATGGGACGGCGGCGGGCACCGTGCGCGTCGGGACGGTGTCGCCGGTTCCCTTCTCGCTGGTGGCGGCGGGCGGCCAGGTCTTCTTCCGTGGCGGCGCAGACGGCGTGGACGTCGAGCTGTGGCGGACCCAGGGGACGGCCTCGGGGACGCGGAGGGTGAAGGACATCGTCCCGGGCCCCGAGAGCTCGGACCCCCAGGACATGACGGCGGTGGGCGACTGGCTGTTCTTCACCGCCTTCCAGGCGGACACGGGCCGCGAGGCGTGGCGCAGCGACGGGACGGAGGCCGGCACGGTGCGCGTCGCGGAGCTCGTGCCGGGCCCGCTGTCCTCCTACCCGGGCGGCTTCACCCGTTCGGGCTCACGGGTGTACTTCGCAGGGGACGACACCGTGACGGGAGACGAGCTGTGGGCCCTGCCGCTGGCCTGTCTCCCGCCGTCACGGAAGTGAGGTCAGGCCGCCGCGTCCTTGTGGTCCTGAATCATCTCCAGCACGAGGGATACGGAGCGCCCCATGCAGTTGTCGTCGCCAAGGACGTGGATGGCGCCGCGCGGCTCAAGCGGACAACAGGCCCCACGCGATCGCCACGGTCTGGATGACGGCGAAGCTCAGCAGCCCGGCCGGAAGGAACTCGGCGAACCCGAAGCGGATGAGGTTCCCCTCCGGGTCTCTCAGCGCCGCGCGTTCGGTGAGCGCCTGGGCCAGCGGTCCGGAGGTGGCAGCGGTCAGGAACAGCGAGCTGCCGGCGCACACCGACAAGGCCAGCCCGATGTAGACCGCCTCCGGAGAATGCTGCTGTGCCAGGCGCTCGGCCACCTCCAGCAGCGCGGCCATGCTGGGGCCGGCGGAGAAGACGCCGGTGAGGAGCCCGGCGGCGACGAAGAACACGCACAGCTGCGCCAGCGGTGAAATCGGCAGCGCCTGCAACCAGCCGGCGGCGTCGGCGAACAGGCCGCTGCGCCCCACCGCGCCCACCATCACGAACAAGGACAGCAGGAACAGCGCCGCCTCCATGTCGATGCGCGTGCGCACAATCCGCTCGCCCAGCCCCCCCGCGAGCGCGAGCGC